>CAZHXE010000055.1:0-7710 GCA_964536005.1 uncultured Candidatus Saccharibacteria bacterium | reverse complement strand
GGCGTCGGTGCACCTTCGGGGTCATCGACAGGTGGAAATACGGGTGGCGGCACGGGTGGCTCAACTGGCGGTGGTACAAATACGGGCAATCAAACATCCAGCACAATCAAGATCAGAGCACGTGGCAACCAGGGCGTCGAGAACATGGACCTCCAGATCAATGGTGCTACTGTCCGATCATTCCAAAATGTAAGCAAGACAGCAACCGACTACACGTATACTGTCAACCAACGAACTACCATCGATAGCATCCGCGTCGCATTCACCAACGACGACAACGTTGAAGGCGAGTTGGATAGGTACATAGACGTAGACTACATAGAAATCGACGGCACGCGCTACGAATCGGAAGCACCAACCTCACGATCACTTGGTGTCTGGTCTGACGCAGCAGGCTGTGCTGAAGGTTACAAGCAAGGCTCATGGATTGTATGTAATGGTTGGATCCAATACGAAGCTGCTAAAGGCAAAATTCTTGCGCCAAACGCAGGCGGGGGAGCTTCTACTGGCACTGATCTGAAATGCTCCACAACACAGCCACTTCTGTTGGCAGCAAATGCCGATGTAGCAAGTGACTATAACATCTGGGTTCGCGTAAATCAGCGCAGCGGCCGATCTAGCAATAACCTGTATGTAGGATCAGGCAATCAATGTAGCTCAGTGCAAATGGGCACAGCCAATTCATGGCAATGGCGCAAGAGTACCGGCATTGTATCACTTCCGCAAGGTGCGCAAAATCTTGCACTGCACTTGTCTGATGGCCAGGTATGGGTAGATAAGGTGTTGGTAACTGCCGACGACAACTGCGTACCTAACGACGCCACGGCAAGTTCATGCGTGTCAACACCTATTGAACTAACCCTAAACGGCATTCAGAATAACGAAACACTTGCCAGAAACACGCCAGTAAAAGTCGCTGCCGAGGCAAAAGGAATCAGCGCCAACGGTACAGTAACGTTCACTATCGACGGCAAAGCAATAACCGGTAATCGCCTGAATGGAGGCAACATATTTTGTCTCGGGGCTGTTGCTAATAACGCCTGCGGCACATGGGATCCAAGCACACTAGCAGACGGTAGCCATACAATAGTCGTTAAGGCTGCAGATGAGACGCGTCAAGTATCACTCTCACGCTCATTCAAAGTTGGTAGCCAGGCAACACCTCCGCCAGAAACCGGCCCAGTTCCAGATAGTAAGATCACTGTGCGCGCGCTAGGTAACCAAGGCGTCGAGAACATGGATCTTATCCTTAATGGCAAGGTTGTAAAGTCATGGACCAACGTTGCAAAGACATGGACAAACTACGACTACTACGTACCGACTGCAACTACTATTTCTTCACTACGTGTAGCATTCACAAACGATGATGAAGTGGAAGGCCCGCTGGATCGCTATCTATTAGTTGATTACGTCGATGTTGATGGCACCAAATACCAAACAGAGTCTCCCAAAACACGTTCACTTGGTATCTGGACTGCTTCGACCGGCTGTTCAGAAGGCTACAAGCAACTTGAGTTGATTGCTTGCATGGGCTGGGCAGAGTACGAAGAAGCCAAGGGCACTAAGCTGACCGACCCAACTGCACCTCGTGTATACACTTCGTCAGTCAAAATTCGCGCCCGCGGCTATACCGGCCAAGAGCACATGAACCTGAGCATCAATGGTAAGGTAGTGGCAAACTTTGCAGTGAACAGTGTGCAACCAACAACCTATGAGCACACCATTACAGACCCGACCACGATAGACAACATTCGCGTGTACTTCACCGATAACGCCTATCTACCTAATGGTGCAGACAAAAATATCGATCTCGACTATATCGAAATTGACGGCAAGCGCTATGAAACCGAAGCTAGCACAGTGTACTCACAGGGTATCTGGACAAATCCTACCCAATGTTCGCCCGGATTCAAGAAGAGTCAGTTCCTGGCCTGTAACGGATTCGCGGAATATCGCGATGCCGCCGGGACCAAACTGGCAACCGCGCCAACGTCTTCAGGTTCATCTTCAACCGCTTCTAGTAAGATCGTTGTCCGTGCTCAGAGCAACCAAAACGTTGAAAACATGGATCTCATTCTCAACGGCAAAGTTGTGAAAAGTTGGTCGGGAGTTTCAAAGGACTGGGCAGACTACAGCTACTTTGTCGACTCGGGCATTAAGATTGATTCGCTGAGAGTTGCATTCACGAATGACGACAATGTAGAAGGTTCGGCGGATCGTTACTTAGTTGTCGACTACGTGAGTGTCAACGGTACACGCTACCAAACCGACGCTGCTACCGTTCGATCGCAGGGCGTCTGGACACAAACAACTGGTTGCGCTGAAGGCTATAAAAAGGTAGAGCTCATAGCCTGCAACGGCTGGGTAGAGTACGAGGCACTAAAAGGCTCCACGACAAAAGCGACCGCAGCGCTCAACACGACTTTCTTTGCTGCGCCAGTTGCCGCACCGGCCACCTTATTTGCGCAACATGAAAACCATGGTGTCCCAACTACTACATCGACTACCGGCACCGATCCGATGCATCAAATCCAGCGTGGAAACGCAGATGACGACACGACACTGTCAGCTGCAGGAACGGCGCTTCGAGACAGCAGCACACACCCCGTATTAATCCTCGATCCATCAGCGCCACCACGTAATAGTATCTACGGCACAGTCCAGGTACTCATCCCCCAAAAGCTGTTTGCTACCGAAAATTCGCGCGCAACCATTACACTAGACGGCGAAGAATTAGCGGTTGTCCCAGCTTCACAGCCTGGCTTCCTGCTCGACACATCAAAATACGAGGGAGGTGAGCACACTCTTAACGTCACGGTTCGCATGCCGGGCGCCCAGGAGATCTCATCGAGCCTTACGCTAGAAATCAATAACAGCGCCTACGCAGGTATGTTGCGATGGATGTCTAACCACAGTACGTTCACATTGCTAGTGCTACTTACTAGCACAGCCATCTTGGTCTACAGTTCATACCGTTTGATTGAACATTTCCGAGCAGAGAAGGAAGAAGCCGAAGAGGCAGCTGGCAACCCGCCGCGCAAAACAGCACACATGCTGCACAAGCTTAACCGATCAGCACTCGTTACTACTGTCTTCTTGTCAGTATTCGGATTCGCAGGTATGGCGCTTGCTGCACAGGTTGTGGTAGGGGATAGCGTGTTCTCGAGCAATGCCAACATCCTTCTTGAAGCAGAGGTCGCAAAAATAAATAGCAACTATCCAAATGGCGTAGACAACACAGTCACTCCATTAGTCTCGTACGTAGACATGACTGCCACAAATAGCACAACTAACGGTGGTGGTACCGGCGGTGGTACGGGTGGTAATACTGGAGGTGGTACAGGGGGCAACACCGGTGGTGGTACCGGCGAAGGCGGCGACGACTTCGGTAGCACCATAGAAATTCGCGCACGCGGCTTCACCGGAGCAGAGTCGATGCAACTCAAGATCAATGACGAAGTCGTCAGAACTTGGAATAACCTCTCTACCAGCATGAGTCTTTACAACTACTATCCAGTAGAGTCAGTAACAGCCGACAAAGTAAGTATCCACTTCACCAATGACGGTATGTTCAACGGCCAGGATATGAACCTACAGGTAGACTACGTTGAAGTTGACGGTCTTAAGCACCAATCAGAAGATCCAAAGACTTTCTCTGAAGGGTCATGGACAAGCGCAACCGGCTGCGACCCAGGCTACAAGTTGAATGAGGTGCTCGGATGTGCAAATGCTTTCTTCAACTACGAAACAGCCAAAGGATCAGTTCTTGTTAGCGGCACAGGCGCTAGCCAAAACGGCGACACGACGGGTGGTGGTTCGAACGGTGGCGGCGGCAATGGCGGCTCAACTGGTGGCGGAACAGGTGGCGGCGTGCCCCCTGCAACGACCGAAGACTACAAGGCAAATCTTGCAGCGATTAAGAACCAGACCGTACGTAACCGCAACGAAGACAATTCTGCATTCCGTAATACGCCTTCAGCTAACTTGCCAGTCGAGTCGCTGTATGGCCCACGGTCTGAATACCTCAACAACCCTGCCGGTAACCCAGAACAGGATTTCCCGATCCCTGAGGGTGGACAATTCCGAACCGCTTGCGAATTCTCGCACTTTGCCTACGACGACCCATTAGTCTATCCAAACCAGCCTGGCAAGGCACACTTGCACATGTTCTTTGGCAACACCGACATTAACGCCTTCTCAACCTACGAAAGCGTCATTAATTCAGGAAGCGCAACCTGTAACGGTAAGGAACTCAACCGTACAGGATATTGGGCACCGGCTATGTTCGACGGAGCAGGCAACGTACGAATTCCAGAACGCGTCGTGGTCTACTATAAGGGCGAGGGTCTCGCGAACGGCAATTCAATCCCATACCCAGAGCGAGCAGCCTTCTTGGCAAACCAAAACGGCCAAGATGTAAACGCGACAAATAATGGACAGGGTGGTGCAGCAGGTAAGTTCTCGTTCGTGTGCTCGGATCAATACTCCGGCAACGGCGGTGAGTCATCAAACACAATGGTTTCATGTGACGGCAATAACTTCATCAACTGGTACGGCGATCAATTCACACGTGTTGTCCTCGAAATGAACGTCAAATTCATGCAGTGCTGGAATGGTGCAGACCCTAGCGACTTCCGAAACAACTACCGCCTGCCTGCCGAGGGATCATGGTACTTCAGCCTCTGCAATGGTCAGTTCAATCGCACACTGCCTAACCTCGAGTACTTTGTCAATTACCCGGTTGAACACGGCGAAAACACAAACAGCTGGTTCTTGTCATCCGACGTCAACCCAGCAACATTGGTTAAGGACCGTGTGAGTGGCTCAACTGTTCACGGCGACTGGTGGGGTGGCTGGAACAAGACAGTCAACGAAACCTTCATCAATAACTGTGTGAACTCTGGACGCGGTGGTGAAGCACAAGGCTGTGGCTTCGGCTATCTCTCCAATGGCGGCCCTGATGGTAATAATCCTCGTCCCGGCCCAGCACTCAAGTACCGTCAACAGTGGACAGGACCAAACAAGGTACCAGCTAGCCAGATCTACAATGAGCTCTGCTTCAACAAGAAGCGACAGTACACAACGCCAACCAGCGCAGCCTACTGTAATCCGTGATGAGCTCAAGCTAAAACAAAACCATACACCTCGCCCAAACAGCGAGGTGTATTTATTACCGATAAGCCAACAAATGATAGTGCAAATGCTTCTGACTCCAGCTATAATAAAGCCAACTTACGAGTGAAATATTTGATCTGAATAAAAGGTGGGTATGAGTATAATCCCGGCATTCGATGGACGTTGGTATACGCGCATCAACATAGCGACGGCCTTCATGAGTACAGCGCTTGCTTTTTACTGGGGCGTATATGAGTTTGTCATTACCTCCGAACCAGGTAATCGTAGCAACTTAGATGCCGCACTCGCTATCGCAGCGCTCGTGCACGCAGTGTATGGCCTGACGCTTTACCACATACTCTCAACCGACTATCCCAGAACTGCTAGCTTTATCAGCTTTATGATGTTTAATCTGGTCGGTTTATATTCAGTTTGGATCACTAGACACGAAGAGGGGGCATACTTTGGCATCCTCATCTCCGCAGCTTTGCTTAGCGGCATTTTTGGCTGGTTGGTCGCAGTTGTGCTTAACAGCTTAAGCATTGCCGTGCTTGTACTACTCGTGTCTCCCACAATGGGCGCGCCCGAGCGATATTCGATCGTCGAGATAGTTATTTTTGCCATAACAAGCGTTATGTCTATCGTCGTGTGGAGTGCACTGCCCAATGGTGACGGAGGAGAGACAAGTGTCAAAAAACCTCACTTTAAACGTAAGTCTGCGATCACAAGTGCCAGCCTCAGTACAGATGTACTCATCAATTCTATTGCCGATGGAGTTGCCATTATTAATAACGAGGGAATTATCCAAGAATTTAATCCATCGGCCGAAAAAATAACTGGTTGGAGTGCCGAAGAGGCGATTGGTCTCGACCACCGTTCGGTGTTTATCATCCTCGACGAGCAAGGCAAGCCATATGATAATAACGCAAATCTTATCGGGCAAGCGCTTGCATCAGCACAGCCAACCACCAATAACAACGGAAAGTTGCAAACGCGTTCTAAAAAGCAGCTTGAGGTTGACGTAATCGCATCGCCAATTGTAAATGGAAACAAAGTTGAAGCATTGGTGATTATCTTTCGCGACGTTTCGAAGCAGCGTTCGGAAGAGCGCCAACGAGCCGAATTTATTTCTACCGCCTCGCACGAAATGCGCACACCTGTTGCGGCAATCGAAGGTTACCTGGCACTGGCTATGAACGAAAAAGTGGCTAAAATTGACAGTGTAGCGCGCAGTTACCTGGACAAAGCACACGCCTCAACTCAACACCTTGGGCAGCTCTTCCAGGACCTTCTAACAGCTGCTAAGTCCGAAGATGGCCGCCTTACCAACAATCCAGAACCAGTCGAGCTCGGCCAAACCCTCGATGAACTGATCGAAGGCATGCGCTTTACGGCCGAGAAGAAAGGGCTACTCATGGAGGCTAACTTTGGACAGGGAGTTGATGCGTCCGCAAAGACCGTTGACTCGTCGAACATGGTGCGACCCGTAGCCTACGTGTTTGTGGACCCAGAGCGACTCCGTGAAGTGATCACAAACCTCTTTGATAACGCCATTAAGTATACCGAGGACGGCAAGATCAGCATTGGTATGCATGCAGACGAAAAGCAAGCTACCATCTCCGTTACCGACACAGGTTCTGGCATACCAAAAGAAGACATTCCACACCTATTCCAAAAGTTTTACCGTGTAGATAACAGTGCCACTCGTCAAATCGGCGGCACGGGCTTAGGCCTGTTCATCTGCCGCAAGATCGTCGAATTATACAACGGTCGTTTGTGGGTAGAGAGCGAGCTAGGCGAGGGCTCAACTTTCAACATCACATTGCCACGGCTGACAAACGAACGCGCCCAGGAGCTTATAGCAGCAAATGAGCTAAAGAAGTCTCAGCATGTGCAAGATGTGTCACAGATTGTTCAGTCAACCACACCAGTTGCGACTCCCGCAACCGATGACTCAACCGCAACACCACCAGCTACATAACGTCCCTCAGGCACGCCCGGTGTGAAAATAACATCTCTTTAGCAGGGTCATTGGTATAGCGCAGCATGAAACATTCATGATAAAATAGTGCAAAATCGCTAATGGTTTAGTAAAATAGGATCAACATGACAAAACTAATGCTTGTCGAAGACGACAACAACCTACGAGAAATTTATGGCGCGCGACTCCAAGCCGAGGGCTATGAGATCGTATCTGCTAAAGATGGCGAGGAAGCACTTGCCTTGGCAGTTAAAGAGCGCCCAGATCTGATTATTTCTGATGTTATGATGCCCAAAATAAGTGGCTTCGACATGTTAGACATTTTGCGCTCAACCACCGAAACAAAGCACACTAAAGTAATCATGATGACCGCCCTGAGCCAAAAGGAAGACCAAGAAAGAGGCGAGCAGCTTGGAGCTGATCGATACCTCGTAAAGTCACAGGTAACTCTTGAAGATGTCGTACAGGCTGTCAGTGAAGTGCTAAACGGTGATTCTGCGGCAAGCACAGCAGAGGTACCGAGCGTTGCTCCAGCACCAGCAGAACCTGTTATGCCACAGCCAAGTGCTCCTGCACCAGAACCAGTCGCACCACCTGCGCCTGTCGCCCTGCAT
>CAZHXE010000054.1:0-7717 GCA_964536005.1 uncultured Candidatus Saccharibacteria bacterium | reverse complement strand
CAAATTGGCGTCCATGTAGCTGGTGAGGAACGTCATGCCTGCTGTGCAGCTTTCGTCGCCAAACGTCGCCGTTGACGATTCGATATTGCCGAGCACACTGGGTGCCGTGGCGGTTGTCGCTACAGATGCTTCTGTGGCGTCTCCGGACGCTTGCTCTCTACCGCAACCGCTCGTCAACGCAAGCACGCATAGGGCGAAAACCGCCCATCTTACTCTTGCGAACATGTCACTCCCAAGGTCGCCTGAACCAAAAATCAGGATGACTTATTGTACAATAAAAGTGCCAAATTATAAATACCAGCGATCCGTTTTGTTGACTTATTCAGGTATTCAGTATTAAATTTGCATATTCTTGAGGTTCTCTCGACCCTCGAGCGAACCTTCCCTCTCACATTGGACCCCCTGAAAGGCAAAATAGTGATCGAAGCACCACCAAAGCATACGCCAGAGACATTGCTCGACTGGTGGATCCGAAGCAATGGCGTCATGCCACTTTTCGCTGGTGAGCCCGGCTGCGTGCAGTTGATAGCAACTGGCATGTACTGGGCTGCAACAGGGATGCGCAATCTGGCCCAAGTCGATGCGCACGGTACCTATACCCGCATCATCGACCCAGATGCCACCACCCAACTAAAAGCTCTCCGCTTTTCGGAAATGGTGGCCGTGTTCAACCCAGAGCTACCTACGTGCGACTGCAGTTTGCCGGACCACCTCGCGCGGTTCGTAAGAGGTGGTCAACTTGGATTTCGGGCCGCTGTTCTGGAGGTTGGCAACGGCATATTAGGCGCCGAAAGAACTGCTGTGCTGCACCTGATCGTTGCGCCAGCCGGTGCACTTAACGGCGCTGAGGATTACCAGATCATTCACCTTGGCTGCGATGGAAACTATTCAGCCTCGTCCGTTACCGGGCATCTGCAACCCGGCTGGCTGATGGAGCAGCGTCTGGGTTTAACCACGGCACCGCCCGTGGTCGAGACGAATCAGCTTGATTTCTGTGACGAATCACTCGGCTTTCCAGGTGCACTTGAGTTCTATACAAATGCACCACGCCGGCTGTTTGAGTATCTGAACCGGGCAGCCATTATGCTGCAACCAAACCACAAATGCATAGCCGACTGACGCGCAATGTGAGAATATCTGCCGCGCGCAATTTGCGCGGCAGATTACTCAACCATTTTTAATTTTGAAGTTTATAAATTGTGTTTTGGCGTAAGGCTCTAAACGCCAGAGTGTAGGTAAGTATTACATATTCATAAAGATTTTTAGTTCTCACAAGGAGGGGTACTCAGCCGGCCATGCGGCCGGCCTTTCCCCCTCCTTTGTTCGTTTCATCACAGTCTGTGGATGCAGGGCCGCTTCCTGGCATGCTCACCCGCGTAATGACGTAGAGTCGAGCGGGAGATGCAGCAGAGCGTAGTGCGAGGATCGGTCGTGTTGACCCAGTCGCCATCTACAAGTCGTTCGAACGAGTAGAGATGCAGAATCTCGCCATCAGACAGTTCAGTGGTGGGCAATGCATCCTCAGAATGCAGCTGGCCGTCAAGCAGGTATTGCTCCCTTGGGAACAGCACACTCAGTTGCAGGGTATTTTGTCCTTCCCAAACAACTTTTTCATACCACTCGTCATCACCGGACAAATTTGGATAATGCCACCAATGGATCACTCTGTAAAATGGCCGCTCAGCCAGGTGCTGCTCTACGCACTGCCACGTTGTCAGGTAGCTCCACGGGGCAGCAATGACTTCGCTCCCGTCACTTGGTTTGTAACGGCTGAAGATGAGCTGTTGCCCCTTTGTAGGGTGGGGTAGGCTCGTCTTTACATCACCAACGGTTCTGTGTTGATCGCCAAACCTCGCCGTTTCGCCGTTATGGCTTACGTACCGTGAACCGGATCCAAAAAAGCGGAGTTGCTCGCCAGTAGGCCTACCGTTTTGATCCAAGACTGCCACTACGCCAAAACTTTTTGAACGCGTATGCAGAAAGTCTACAACGACACCAATTTCAATCTCAGCAGCTACAGACATGTCATCATCCAATCATCAAAAATCGGTTAGGGATCGACGAGCACGTGCGAATAAAGATGTGCGCGCATCGACCCATAACCGAATTTGCTGATTTCTAGTGATAAAACTAAGGTGCGTTCCAAACCGAAGCTTAAAACCGCATGACTATATCATAATTTTGGCATATCGTAAATGATTGTGAATGTAGCGGGCTGTGGTTATAACGCGCGCGACCCTGAGTTTGGGTGAGTGTAGTAAGCAAGCAGATAGTCTCTTGGACGCAGGGGTGCGGCGCAACTAAGTGACGCCGCACCCCACACATCGCAAGTACCTCGTTCAGTCGAATAGATCCCCGGCAGCCTCGGTGAGTGTCAGCATTCGCTGGAAAGCCACTCGGGCGTCGGGAATGGTCGGCCCAGTAACCTGAACCTCGATCCTACTTATGATGCCCCGGATATCCAACTCGATGCGGATCACCTCGACATCCTGCAAGCCTGCGAGCGCGACCGCTCCACGCATGATGGCAAGTACTGCCTCACACATGGCCTCGTTATCCGTGATTATGACCCTCCAGCAAAGCTTGAAGGGCGAAGCGCCATCGCTCGGATAGAGCAAGTGACTAATACGGAAGGCCTCATGTGAAAGCCCGAGCCGCGTCATCAGAATCCTGGCCAGATTACTTTCGATTGTTAGGGGAGAACGAACGTTTTCCCCTAAACCCTCCAGTATCGGAGCTGATGTTATTGCCTTGGTGGTTAGTTCGTCCATGTCCTTTTCCTGTGAGTATGTTAGCAAAGGGCAGCAAACGCAGTAATAGCGTGTCGGCCAAGAAAGACTATCTGCTTTTCAAGTTTCTTGGAGCAACAGTTTGCTCAACAAGATTTGTTTATTATAAAATAAAAATCGATAGTTTTAAATTAATACCGATTTGCACTCTGCCTATTCTTTAACAATTATGCCTAGTTCTTGCGCCATAAACGGCGCTAGCTGCTGAAGCTGCGCTTCGCATATGACCACGCCACGCATACCTACCAAGCCGGTAAGTTTAATGATTTGCGAGGTAGAAATGTCCAGCCTCTTTGTTAGAAGTGAACCACTTAGGTCCATGCCTTCAAGGGTACAATTCTTGAAAGTAATGTTTTCGAGTGTAGATTCGCGCACGTCGACTTCTATGATGGTGCAGTCGGCGAACGTCACATTTTTCATGTTTGAGAGCATAAAGCTTGTTAGCTCAATTCGGCAGTCGGTAAAGGTACAGTCTTGAACAGTGAGCCGACTTGCGGTTACGCCCAAAAGCTTGCAGCCAGTTAGTTGTGATTGAACCAAGCTAGCAAATGACAGATCAACG
This sequence comes from uncultured Candidatus Saccharibacteria bacterium, assembly GCA_964536005.1. Taxonomy (GTDB): domain Bacteria; phylum Patescibacteriota; class Saccharimonadia; order Saccharimonadales; family JBPEXE01; genus CAZHXE01. Next base: position 4,366 of record CAZHXE010000054.1, on the reverse strand, counting down.
CCTGCAAATGAGCAGCCAATAAACTGTGAGCTAGAAATACGCGCCTGCGAAAAATCGTCGCCATCATATACGGAGCGCTCATCTTTAAGCTCGCTGATTGTGACGCCCTTGGAGAGTTGAGTCATGGTAGTAACAGTATATCAGCAGCTAATAATGCTCTGGTATTACTGATGCGAGCTAACGGATAAGTAATATTACGCCGCATTTTATCGATTCATGAGATCTGACCCTCGGGCCACAACGCCGCCTCAACTTCACTATGTGCGCATATTACACATCATGCTAGGATGAATACGATATTAAAAGAGTGGGATACCATGAAAAAAATTGCTTCATTTCTTATAACAACATTAGGGGCATTCGGCTTATTGCTAACAGTACCAGAGGCTGCGCATGCCACATCGGCCTGTAACATCAGCGGAGCACTGCAAGCAACATGGGGCTGTGGACGAGTCCTTTCTGCCTCATATTACTTGGGTGTGCCGGGCAGCTTATATAGCGGTTACAGTACAAGAATACAAGACAAACTCAGCGACGGTTCGTGCGTCTATATTTACGTCCACACCGTAGCAAACAACACCTGGTCTTACACCGGCGACAGGGAATGCAATGAAGTTGCGACAACGTTCAACCGAAGCAATCTTCCGGCATTCGACGGCATTCGTATTTACCGGTTCTCGAGCCAGGGCAACAACTATCTAACCTTGTTCTAAAGCAAATACAGGCAGATATTTACGGCAGCCTGCTCTCTAAGCGGTCGCCGTTTTTAATGCACTAAAATTTATCAGCAAATAGACTACTAGATGCGCTTCGTCGATACTTGCCGACCGAGCTTTTACATACAGCTCAGCCGCTTTTATCTCGTTGCCATTCTTAACTTCCTCAACGACTTGAGCAAGATCAGGCGATGCTTCAAACTCCCGAAATGTGGCTTCCATCAAATTTTCGCTAATAAATTTTGCTACGGTTTTTTCTGAAATACTTATGCTCATATAGCTCTCTTTTGTTATTGGTTGATGTGTTGAATGATTGACTCCGCAATCGCTTGCTGACCCGCTGCGGTCGGGTGGAATGGAGCAGGGTCGCTTACGCCTTGGATCCAGCTATCATTGGTGCACAGTTCGTGGCCGGAATAATCTACGTCAACGTACTGTACGAAGTCGTAATTGTTGGCAGCACGGCGGATGGTGCTGTTCAGCAAGCGAGTCTGACGATTTAGCCAGCTTATTTCACGCGAGCTCAAGCCATTTTGTAATTCAGAGCAGTCGACGCTGAGTGGTTCGTAGTAGCCAGTAACAAGAACGGTTGGAGGATTGTCGCCACTTTGCACTTGGATTGAGGCAAAGACAGCCTCAAGCTTGGCCCGCAACAGTGAGCGCAAGCCAGCCACTGCCGTGCTGTCAAACGATTTGCCGCAGGTCTGCTGGTAGCAAAAGCGCAAGTAGTTTTCCCAGTACAGGTCGTTAGCGCCTGCCGTAATGGTCATATAGTCAGGAACTCCACCATCAAACGCCGTGTAGAGTTGCGGCTCTATGTCAGCACTGGTGTTAGGCAGATGCTGCTCTGTGAGTAGGTCGCCCGCGGTTGCACCGCTACAGGCGTAGTTTTGTATGCTAGTACCAAGCTCTGCAGCCACTAAACTCGGGTATGCCTCGTCAGAAACTACACATCCTGACGCGCCAGTAGTTTGCAAGCCAAGGCCGTCGCCAGCCGCAACCGAATCACCAAGCGCATAGTATGTTGGCACTGTAGCCTCGTTAGTGGTAGGTTCGGCAGCACTAGGAGCAGGTACGTTGACGTCTTCATCGTTAGAGTCGCTACAGTTTGTATCGCCGCCAAAAACAGCATTAAAGCCCGCCCAAATACCATGCGCGATTGAGCCTGAACCGCAGTTTTGGTCTTCCGAGCCTTGCGCATAAGCTGGTGTAGAAATAAAGAAAGAGCAGAGCAGTGCAACCAAAGCCACCACGCAGATTTGTAATCGAACCATACTGTTCTCCCGTTTATAGGCGCATTATAATACAAACCGCATGCATGCTTTGTTAGTTTTTTCGCTGTGGCTCCAAATGAAACCGGCATTGTAGATTTACCGTAATTATGATATTAAATAGTCTTGTTCGCCAGCAAAACGCTCGCTGTGTATGGGTTCCCTATGCACAAGTACTGCGAACTATGGGAAAGCCGCCGAGAAGAGGAACCATGACTTCCGCCATGTCACCAACCCAGCTACAAACTAGTCTTGTGAACGCTGCAAGTTGCCTAGCAAGAGCTCAGGTCGATCAAGCCAAGAGATTGTACCTGGCTATGGGTCGCGAACTCGTTACGCAACTCCCACCAGGGATGGTGGCCTGGGACAAAGAGCGTAACTGGCTAACTGCCGAACAGGCCGACGAGCTTGAAGCAGCTGGAGCCAGCGTCACACGCGTGGACCCTAAGTTCCTGGAGCCCGAGCAAAGCGCGTCCTAACCGCAGGTACGGTTTACGCGCAGGCGTCCAACTGGATGCCGCGCGTAAACCGTGCTCTCTAAACTACGTCTTTTTTGCCTGTGGATCACGACACTCTAGCTTAGTTATAATAAGATATCTAGCATCTGATACTTGCATCTCTTTGGTACACTATATTTATGACAACACACAAAAGTGGCGACGAATTCGCAATCGAAGCCAGAGGCGTAACCAAACAATTTGGCAAATTAAAGGCTCTCAACAAAGTCGACCTGGTGGCGCGCCGCGGCAAAGTAACGGGCTTGCTTGGTCCTAATGGAGCAGGCAAGAGCACGCTCATCAAAGTTATGACTACGCTCCTTACGCCTGACGCCGGCACGGTAATGGTGGATTCTATTGATGTGCTACGCGACCCCGGCGAAGCCCGCCGGCACATTGGCCTTGCAGGACAGTTCGCCGCGGTTGACGATTTCCTCACTGGCCGTGAGACACTCGAGATGGTCGCAAAGTTATATGGCATGAGCAACTCCGACGCCAAAGCACGCAGCAATACACTGCTGGAAAGACTCGATCTTATCGATGCTGCTGACCGGCAAACTAAAACGTATTCAGGCGGTATGCGACGCCGACTTGATCTTGGTGCCAGCTTGGTCGCTACGCCTAAAGTACTCTTTCTTGACGAGCCCACTACTGGGCTTGACCCTCGCACTCGACTCCAGTTGTGGGACATTATTCGCGACCTAGTTGGCCAAGGCGTAACAATTCTGTTAACTACTCAGTATCTGGAAGAAGCCGATGCGCTCTGTGACTACATCTATGTGGTAGATAGGGGCAAAATGATTGTTGAGGGCACTGCCGAAAACCTTAAAAAAGGCCTTGGCCAAGATGTGATCGAACTCAAAATGCAAGATTCGAAGTTAGATGAGACTAAAACCATACTTGAGCAGAAAATGAACAGAGCAGTAGAGCAAGATGACCTAACCAGACGCCTTCGCCTACGTACAAAGTCCGGCCAAGACGATTTATTGAAAGTAGCCGAAGCACTGAAGGCCGCAGGACTCAAAGCTGAAGAACTGAGCGTACACCGCCCGTCACTAGATGATGTATTCCTAGAAGTTACCGATCACAAGAAGGGAAGTGCGAAATGAATCCAGTCATAATCGGCATCAAAAACACTACGCAAATCGTAAAGCGCAATGTAAAGCGTAATTTTCGTGTGCCGCAGCTCTTAATTTTTAGCTCGATTCAACCGGTCATATTCCTGCTTTTGTTTAACTACGTGTTTGGCGGCGTCGCCGGACCTGAAAGTGGCGGCAAATATATTAACTTCCTCTTGCCGGGCATTTTGGCGCAAACTGCGTTGTTTGGTGCAATTCAAACAGGCGTGGGTTTGGCTGAAGACCTCAACAAAGGTGTGATCGATAGACTTCGAAGCTTACCAATTGTCCGTTACGCGGTACTACTGGGTCGGACCCTGGCTGACTCAGTTAGGAACATTTTTGTGCTTACGATTATGCTTTCGATAGGTGCATTGCTCGGCTTTAGATTCGAAGAAGGTATCATCAGCTTTTTGGCAGCAGCACTGCTCATTGTTGCCTTTGCATTTGCCTTCAGCTGGATTAGCGCCACTATCGGCTTGCTCCTGCGTGATTCAGAAACCGTGCAAGTTGCCGGCTTTTTGTGGGTGTTCCCATTGGTGTTTGCTAGTTCGGTATTTGTGCCAGTCAACACCATGCCCGGCTGGCTACAAGTATTTGCACGTAATCAGCCCGTCACGCAAGTTGTTGATGCCGTGCGCTACCTCATGTTGGGAGTAGGGAATGGTTCGGCAGTATGGCACACATTGCTTTGGATAGTTGGCTTGCTCATGTTCTTCGTGCCATTGGCTGTGTGGCGATATCGCAAAATACAGTAGAAAATC
>CAZHXE010000053.1:0-8026 GCA_964536005.1 uncultured Candidatus Saccharibacteria bacterium | reverse complement strand
CAGTCTGCCAGATGGCAGGAAAAAGCACAGAGGCAGTATAGCAAAACAATTGTCGTGTGATCTATGTATATAGCCGTTGTCACAGCGTCTAGCTCAGTTACTCGGTAGTAACACCTTCAAACTCTTCGGGCTGATTAGCGGCGTCTGCCTTAGTCGCACGTACAATGCCGTCTTTATGATGCGGCGGCGAATAGAGTGTATACACTTTTAGGCTGTTTACTGTCGACGTATTAATAACGTTGTGCTGTGCCCCAGCCGGTATAACCACAGCGTCACCGTCACCCACCGTATATTCGGTGTCGTCGATGACGACTTTCCCCTCGCCCGTCTCAAACCGGAAAAACTGATCATTATCTTTGTGTACTTCTAGCCCAATTTCTTCATTTGGTGCCAGGCTCATGAGTACGAGCTGCGCGTGTTTACCCGTATAGAGCACGCGCCGGAAGTCGGTGTTATCTAATGTTGCCCGTTCAATGTTCGCGAAGAATCCTTTCATGATGCCTCCTGTCTGTACTTCTAATTATACGCCGAGTAAGCAAACGAAGTTTGCATATGGTCTAGTATTCGCAAATGGTACTTCTGTTAGACATGCAACGAGACACCTGCGCCAACTGCTATATACTAAGAATATGGCCATTCATTACCTGCATCTTGGCCCAATGCATAGGACGTAAGCGAAAGGATCAAAGTATGAATCTAAACGGCGTACAAATTGGCGCAGAAGATGTTAACAAGTTAGCTGAGTTTTACAAGAAAGCCTTTGGCGAACCCAAGTGGGCAATGGAAGACGGCTGGTATGGCTGGGACATTGGCAGCGGCCACCTGGTTTTTGGACCACACGACAAAGCAAAAGGTCCATCGCCCGCACCAGAGCGCGTGATGGTTTTATTTGAATGCAAAGACGTTGTAGCTGACTATGCAAAGTTGATGGAGGCCGGTGCAACAGAGGTAGCAAAGCCCTATAAGCCAGATACGGAGAACGGTGATTTTTGGTTGGCTACAGCGGCTGATCCTGAGGGTAATTACTTGCAACTCGCAAGCCCTATGTAGTAGCCTCGCAGCATAAGCAACGGCAATTTGTGAACTAATTTGACCGATTTCTACTCAAAAAGCTATGATTGTATCAATGGCACGGAGGGCGAGCATGACAAATATTGTTGAGGTCACTGGGCTTGTAAAAAAGTATGATGGCCAGACGGTTGTAGACGGCATTAGCTTTGCTGTAAAGAAAGGTGAGATTTTTGGCATACTCGGGCCTAATGGCGCCGGCAAGACGACAACGCTCGAGATGCTCGAAACACTGCGACCAATCGACGGCGGCGAGGCTACGCTTGCAGGGATACCGGTCACACACAATTCGTATAAGATCAAATCGTTGATAGGCGTACAGCCGCAATCACCAAATTTTGAAGAGAAAACCAAGCTCACCGAGATTTTACAAACCTTTGCCGCCTTCTACGGAGACAAGATTGATCCGAAGAAGTATTTAAAAAGTGTGCAGCTTGAAGATAAAGCAAGCAGTTACCCGGAGCAGCTCTCGGGCGGTCAGCGCCAGCGCTTCTCTATCGCCGCTGCCTTAGTCCATGGGCCAAAGGTTTTCTTTCTGGATGAGCCGACGACCGGTTTGGACCCTCAGGCACGGCGAAACTTATGGGAACTCATCAAAGACATCCGCAAAAAGGGAGTGACGGTTATTATTACCACCCATTATATGGACGAGGCGGAGTTGCTGTGTGATCGCGTTGCGATTATGGATAAAGGCAAAATCATTGCGCTCGACACGCCGAAGCAACTTATCGAAAACCTGCTCGCAAAAGGCTTTACAAAAAAGCAGCGCGTAGAGCAAGCAAACTTAGAGGATGTCTTCATTGATCTGACTGGAAAGGCGTTGCGGGATTAACATGAGCATGAAAAAAACACTACTACCAATCCTCACGTATGTCCCCATTGACGTGAAGCGGCTTTTTAGAGACAAGGTCGGCATATTCTTCGTCTTTTTATTTCCGCTCATATTCCTCACTGTTTTTGGTACCATTTTCCGCGGCGATAGCGAGGTATCCTTCCGTGTCGCCTTCCTTAATAACTCAGACACGGAATTTGCAACTCAGTTTGCCGAGAACCTCAAACAAAATAAGCTTTTTAAGATAGATGAGGAGTCTACCGATTTAGATAAGGGTAAAGAGAAAATGAGTCGTGGCCAGCTTGACGCTATTATCATCCTCCCCCGCGGCTTTGGTGTAATGGCCTCGGGCAGCAACTACCCAAGTGGTCAGGCTGAGGTAGTATACAGCCAGACAAACCAAACTGCCGGCCAGGCGCTTGGGTCAATCATGGACGGAGTGTTTAAGGAAATTAATGCTCAGTATGTGCAGACGGAAGTTCCGTTCACAGTCAAGACTGAGTCAACTGCAACCGCCGGGCTTAAACAGTTCGACTATACCTTTTCTGGTGTCCTGGGCTTCGCGCTGCTGTCACTCGGTGTGTTCGGCCCTACCACTGTCTTCCCGCGCCTCAAACAACGCGGCGTGCTAAGGCGCTATAGTACGACCACTATCAAAGTGTGGCAGTACTTCGTTGCTAATGTCCTCAGTAATGCGTTTATTGGTCTATTGTCTGCCAGCTTGATGTTCGTGGTTGCGCTGACGCTGTTCGGGCTCAACATGCGTGGTAATTACCTTAACATGGCGGTAATTGTCATTCTTGGCGTTATTATGCTCTTTGGTATTGGGCTCGCCATTGGTGGCTGGGCTAAGAATGAAAATCAGGCTGCTCCACTTGCTCAAATAGCCACATTGCCAATGATGTTCCTCTCTGGCGTCTTCTTCCCTACCTTCATAATGCCCGAGTTTCTTCAGAAAATTACACAGTATATTCCGCTGACCGCCGTAGTTGATTCAATACGACTCATCCTTACAGAAAACGCCAGCCTGCTTGACCTTGGCCCGCAATTAGGCGTTATGGGTGCGTGGACGGTTGTTATATATGCGCTCGCTTTTAAGGTCTTTAGGTGGGAGTAGGGCCCGGCGCAACTCTGGCACGCTGCAAAACCTTAAGCTTTGAAGGTGCGCACGAATCAAGTTCTTAATATTTCGTAATTTCAAATCTCATAAACAAGGAGCAAACATGAAAGCAATCTGGAATGGCGCAACTGTCGCCGAGGCTCCAAAAGACGACCTTATATACATTGAGGGTAACTGGTACTTCCCTCCAACTGCGATCAATAAAGATTATTTTAAACCTAGCGACGAGCACACAACCTGCTTTTGGAAAGGTGAAGCGAGTTACTATGACGTCGATGTTGACGGAAAAGTTAGCAATGGCGCGGCATGGTACTACCCCAAGCCAAAGGACGGATCAATCGAGCGCGTAAAGAAGGATTTTACAAACTATGTTGCGTTCTGGCGTGGTGTTGAGGTAGTTGATTGATGCGTGTCTAACGCTAGAGGAAGTTATATAACCCACGTATAAAATCGCCGTCGTGTCGTTTGTAATAGGCGAGCTAGCGGGCGTAATTATCGAGAGTAGGGTACTTGCCAATGTGCATCGGCAGTTGTTTGAGTTGCTTTGGAAGAAGGCTACTGTTAAAAAGATTGGACGTTAATGCAGCGCCCCTTGTCACTCGAGGATACCCATATCTTTCAGAAACTCCTCTGGATCTTCTACGCCGCTTTCTAGGAGGAGCGTGAAAACACAACCAAGTGCCTCGTCTAGTGGCATTATGCTAACCTCTGCGCGCACTTCTGCGTCTAGTACTTCGCTCAAGGCCTTTGCCAATTCCAAGGAGGTTAGCTCATTTTCCAGTGCCTCGGTTCGTTCCGTATCTTCATAAAGTTGGCCAGCTGCATCAACCGGCACACTGTCGCCCGTTAGTTCTGTAAACTCTGGCTGTGATGGACGCTCGCCTCCCATGAATCCTCCATATGGATATAGTAATATGTGCAGTCTAGCAACAATCGGGCGCAGCGACAATCACGCTGCGCTCTGCCCGTTAAAGACACCTAAACTTATTTTACGAAGTCACACCCACCAAATCACCAAACGCATGCGTAAAAGTCGTCGCTACTGAACTGCGCGATGATGGCGATAGTGCTGCTCGTCGCTGTTCAGCGCCGATTGCGTCTAGTACAGACTCCAAGAACAAGCTGGCGATGTCTATAACCGGCCCGCTGCTTGGCGCGTGGAACCATTTAAGACCAGGCATGGTGTTTACTTCTAGGATGTACGCTCGGCCAGAAGCATCAACCAGGTAGTCGATAGCAGCGAACGTAAGATTTAGTATGCCAACCACTTTGAGCGACGACTGAATAAGAGCCGGGTCCCACTCGCACTCGGGGTAAGAAATGCGCTGCAGCGGCCTATCTTCTGCAACCGACGTGCCGTATTCACTACGATGCACCCCCACTACCTTACCGCCTAGCAGCAAAAATCGTAGCTCTTTGCCAGCGATGTATTTTTCGAGGATATAGCGGTCAATTTCTAGTGCTTCAAGTTGTGATGGTTGGGTAACAATATGAATATCGCGCGCACCGGCACCAGCGATGGGCTTGGCGATGATTTTTTTATGCACACTAAGGAATATCTTGGCTTGTGCGTGGGTGGCCGGTAGCGTATACGGTATGTTTGGCATGTTATGCCGATCCAGAATACGCCGAGTAACGTACTTATTTTTAGCCAAAGCTGCACTCAGATCAGAATTGAGGGGGCTTCGCGCAAAATTTATGTAGTGTTCATCTTTGCCAACTGTAATAGCGAACACGGCAGGCGTTATCCACGTCGGCATTAAGCCCTTGTGCTGGGCAGATTTAAAAAGCAGCTCAGCCGTACCAAGTTTTTGAGCTGCCGTTGGGTTAACGGCGCTGGAAGCCACCGCCGGAACCATATCCGTTATTGCTTTGTGGACGATCTTCACGCGGCTTTGCAATGTTCACTACAATGCTACGTCCCTCAAACTCTTTGCCGTCCAGGGCAGCGATTGCCGCTTGTGCAGCTGCTTGATCTTCCATTTCTACAAAACCAAACCCTTTGGAGCGGTTTGTGTCGCGATCCATAATAATCTGTGAACTTACTACTGTGCCGTACTGGGCCAAGAGAGCCTGTAGGCTTTCGTTTGTAGTGTCGAAGGATAATTTACCAACGAATAATTTAGTTGCCATGTGTGTTTAAGCCTTTCTGTAAGCTAATAATCTTGCGAGACAGGGTCTTCGCTATAGCTGAGAATACAGAGGCCCACTGAGCGCACAATATAAAAAGATATAGAGTTGAATAACTTGCTATCTGTTAGTATAGCAGCTTATTCCCATAGTACCTAATCAATTGCGGATTATTGCAACTAGGGTTTGGCGTTTTTTTTGGTTCGGTAACTTTGTCCTTTGTCGGTTATGACACCATCACAGCAAAGCGGCATAGTGCCCAATTAAAATTGTTGAATCTGCCAGCTATATACTATGCAAATATTCTATACAGGCAAGCCAAATCATGATTTAGGTTTGCTTTTAAGTATACTTTAAAGTATACTTACTGTATGACAATCATTGGACTAAAAGAACTCGCAAAAAATGCAGGAAAGATAGCCGAGCGTGCCAAAGCTGGCGAGCGCTTTACGGTAATGAATCGCTCCACCCCTATGTTTGATATCGTCTCGCATAAAAACGATGTCGAGGCCGACGTTGCCAAAACCGAGGAGTGGGCAACCAAATTCGTTAAAAAGCATCAGCAAGCCTTCGACGAGCTAGCCAAAAAATGACGCTAGCCTATCTGTCTGCCGATGAAATTGTAGCCATCAATCGTATCGTCACGCAGCTCTCGGGCGGAACACATGGGCTAAGAGACGCAGGTTTGCTCGAATCTATAGTCTTAAAGCCACAAACAACCTTCTCCGGTTCCGAACTGTATCAGGAGCTCCACTTAAAGGCCGCTGTGCTATTCGAGGCACTCGTTAATTACCACGTGTTCGTTGATGGCAACAAGCGCACCGGTTTTGTTGCCATGGCTGCTTTTCTGGATCGCAATGGCAAACAACTATCCGTTACCGACAAGGAAATTGTCGAGATAAGCGTAAATGTTGCCACTAAAAAGATTGGCCTTGCAGAAGTAGCCGTCTGGATTAAGGAGCGGATATAGCCTAGGCCTGCTGCGGCTGACGGATCGTAATGAGTTTAACAATCCCAAGCGCAATCAGCAGATATACGAGAATGGCAAGTAACGTAGAGGCTTCAAACCTGGCTATACCATACTCTTGCGTGTAGCTAAATATCCCAAAGAAGGGAGCCGCGAACGGATAGGTGACGGCATATATGAAATTCGTAAAGGGATTCACGCTATTTGCGCCAAATAGTATTAAAAAGAATCTGAACGCCAGCAGCGTGGCTAAAGTTCCTGCGATAAACCAAACTACCCGTGCGGCCACGTACGTATTGTCGACTGTATCGTCTGTGTTATTTACTACCTCAGTTGTCTGCACGCTGGTAGTTCCATCGCTATTTACTTGCCTAGTTTGTTGAATCTGGTCAGTCATGGCAATTGACCTCTCTGTTTTAATATTGAGTAATACTGTATCACTAGCTGCGCTTTACGAGAGTGAAGTATTTTACAGGTACAAATAGGGTGTACTAAAGTCACTGTTGGTAATATACTTAACAATAATGTTAACTATTGAAGAAGCTGACTCACTCGATAAGGTTCTTGCCGCACTTGCCAATCCACACAGGCGAGCTATTGTGCATACCCTCGGTTTGCAGCCGGCTTCGATCGCTCAGTTAGCACTAGAACGTAAGCTGTCGCTGCCAGCGATTCACCGACACATCTTGGTGCTTGAGCAGGCTGGTTTGGTACAGCGCAAAAAAGTTGGCGTCACTAACTTTTTGTCGCTGAACCGTGACGGACTGCGTTTGATGCAGGATTGGATTGCCGAGTACCAGGCGTACTGGGGCACGAATCACGAAACACTGGAAAACTACGTCGCCAGAATCCAACAGGACGAGACTAAGTTAAAGAAAGGGTTAAACAAATGAAAAAATTTATGTTTTTGTACAAGGGGTTCATGCAGCCAACACCAGAGATTGGAAAAGCCTGGATGGACTGGTTTGAGCAGGTGGGCGACAAGATGGTAGATAGCGGCAATCCAATGACCGCGGGCACTGAAATTTTAAATGATGGTTCTGTTACGGAGCTCGATTTTGGCCTTGAAGCATTAACCGGCTACTCCATCATAAATGCGGAAACAAAAGAAGAAGCGATCGAAATTGCCAAGACAAACCCAATGATTACTAGTGTGATTGTGTACGAGCTAGCAAAAATGTAGACTAACTCGTATGGAAGCATACGACAGGTTGGCGGCGGAGCTTGAAAGCGCCGGTATCAAAAAGTCTAGTATGTTTGGTATGTCGGCGCTAAAGCTTGGCAAAAAGCCAATTTGTGGCCTATGGGAAGATGGTGTCAATTTTAAGCTCGTGCCAGGTAGTGACATATACGAGCGAGCGCTTGCGCTTAAGGGCGCGCATATGTTTCAGCCTGTTATGAAGAATGGGCGGGTTATGAATATGAGGAATTGGGTTGTTGTGCCGTTTGAGCACGAGGGGATGTATTTGGAGTTGGCGGCGGCTTCTGTTGAGATGGTTCAGAAGGAGCTTTTGGCAGATAGCACGGAGTAGCCGCAGCTATTCTGCTGGTTGCAATCGGGCTTCGCATTTTGCCACAAATGTAAAAAATAGTACGCTAATAACTCTCACAACCCAGCCCGTCGTTGTCTGCATCCAATCTGTGAAGGTCCGAACCAACGACAGTTACGCTAAAGCCAATGTCAGGGCAGTCTAAATCTGATGCAGAGTATGGCACACAGGGAGAATAATTTGGGTCGCAATTTCCCGATGGCGTATTGCTTATCTCTGCGACTGACTGCACATAGGTGCCATGCACTACTACTTGCGCTACGGGTTGCAGGCTTATCACATCCGAAACCTTAACTCTCGATTCTTCTTTGCCGTCAATGTAGGTGAATGTCAGACCATAGCGAGAGAATACTTTTTCG
>CAZHXE010000052.1:0-8056 GCA_964536005.1 uncultured Candidatus Saccharibacteria bacterium | reverse complement strand
TACCACTGCTTCGATAACAATACCCAGACTATGCAAGATGTCAGTTGGCGGCAAGCGCATGTCTCCACCGTCTTTAACGACCAACTCCTTTAGGGGATCGACACCCAAGCCCAAATGCGGGCGCACAGCATCATACGGCAAATAATCGGCCGAGCGAATCGCGCTTGGGGCAAATCGAGCACCAGGACGAAAGCTTGTTCCACCGTCATATGGCGCGCCAACAATAATCACATCGCAAGCCTCAACCGCTTTGGCGTTTTCAATGTCGACTTTATCAATGCCGACAAATGTTACATCTGGGCCATACAATGAAGATAGTGCCATATAATTTCCTCCTCGCTTGGGTTTTCTATTAGTATACTCTGCGGCGTGGCTCATCATGCATGGAGCAGCTCGCCCACATGAGCGCAACAACAAACATGTTCCGGGCAGTAGCCACAGAAGACTTCGGCGCTAATCTGCGTGCGTGCGACATCGAGCTGATTTAAAAGTATAGCGCTTATGTCGGCAATGAAGGGGTGTGAACCGGCAAAGTAATAATGGGCCACGGTAGGGTCATCAATATATTTTTCGATCAGCTGTTTATTTATTCTATCGTTTTCTTGAGAGGTTTTGACTGGCACGTACCGGAAATTATCAAGCGCCGACTCGAAACTTGCGATTTCTTCTTCGAATATCGCGCCTCTCGATGCATTATACGAATGTAGCAGAGTGAATCGGCGATCATCGCGCTGCTCTTTCAGCTCACGCAACATACTCCGAAATGGTGTGACTCCGATGCCACCTGCGATAAACACATGATGCGCTGTATCGCTGCGCAAATTATTAATAGTTAAGCTCCCATCCGGAGAACTCAATAAAACCATGTCGCCTGGACGCAGCGCAGACATCGCCCGTTTAAAGTCCGATTCGCTATTGTTCATGACGAACAGTAAGTCACGCTCACATGGCGCGCTGGCAAGCGACATGTATTTTTCCTCGCCCTTCCAATGAACGACCACGTACTGCCCCGCCTCGTAAGCGAAGTTGCGCTCCTCAGAAGAAAGGCTCAGCACAATGTGCTGGCAAATGATTTGGTTCGATATGACACTGACTGTATGTAGGTTGGTGGAGGATTTCACGACAAATTCCGCTTAGCGTAGCGCTAGCATAGCCACTGACATGATAAACATAATGAGATTTTCGAACAGCGTGACATTGGTGAGTGGCAGATCAAACACCGTGCCAAGACAGACGCATTGGATAGTCTCGTGTTTACGAAGCTTACGAGCAACGCTTACAAGTCCAAGTAGCGACAGTACGGCGGTTATGGCGCTCACGATTACTAGTTCGAAGTGCAACAAAAACATAAAACCAAGCCCCAGCTCAATGAAGGGATACACCAAACCATAACCTGGAAATTTCATAGCTAACAAATCATAAGTTCTGTAGCCATGAGTAAAGCCCTTAACATCTAATAATTTAAAGCCTGCAAAGATCACAAAGAAACCGCCCATAAAACTCGCCATAAAAACATGCCAACCAGATGTTAGTGTATTCAGTTCATCGACCACAACGTTAGTATGGGAATGCAACTCTGCTAGGTGGTTAGCGTGATTCTTGAGCAACAACACCTGCGCAATGCTGGCCATCGTCAACAGGCTAAAAATAATGATCAGCGGTAAGAAGGTTGAGAGTTTATTTTTCTTCGTCGGCTCATGATGTCCCATGGCAGCATTCCCAGCAGGAACTAAATCCATGCCCCCACACTTTGGGCACTTGCCCGGCTCTTTGGAAACCACTTCCGGATGCATAGGACAGGTGTACATTTCGTTTTTTACTGTAGTTTGCACAGCTATTTCCCTCGTCAGTTGAATGCGACAAGTATAGACTGTGCGCTTATAGTTTGACTACCTTTATTTTCACACGCACCTTAAATGGACTGCGTTATAATTAGTGCCATGCAGCAAATTAGTCTCAAACTTCGTTACATATCGCGCATCTTCTGGCTTTCGCTTTTTTGCGCAACCTTGCTGGTGATCGCAAAGTTTTATTTTCACGCGCAGGGTTGGGAGCCAATCGAGCAAAGTTCTCTGCATAATGCAGCCGTATCAAGTGTCATATTTGTAATGGGTTTTTTACTTTCTGCTATTATTTCCGACTACAAAGAATCGGAGCGTATCCCGGCAATTTTTGCAGCTAACTTGGAAGATATGTATGACGACGCAAAGGCGATCCACGAATCATATCCCGTCTTTGACCTGCCAGGATACAAAAAACAACTGCGGCGCGTCGCACAAGGCTTTTCCAAAGACCTGCGTCACAAATCCTATGATGCTCGCGTTGACATTCGCGGCCTGCACCCATATTGGACAGCAATGGAAAAGGGCAAAGTACCGCCAAACTTTGTCGTGAAACTCAAGCAGCAACAAACCGCTTTACTGCAATTACGTCATAGAGTGGATTACATTCAACGAATCCGGTTTATCCCTTCTGCGACCATCCTTGCTCGTACCATGGTTGTGCTTATTTTGGTATTGCTGCTGCTCACTAATGTTGACCCGTTTTACGGCAGCATGGCAATTATTGGAATAATCAGTTATGTGCTTATTTTTATGCTGCTGCTTATCGACGTCATAAGCCTACCCTTCCATGACCAGGGCAAAACGCGCGACGATGTAAGCTTGTTCTTACTCGAAAATACAGCCGCATATTTAGGCAAAAAGACAGACCTCTAGCTGCCGACGTCGTAGCGTTCGCATCAAGGGGAAGGAGTGCTATACTGCACCTTAAGGAGACCTCTCACTTTGGAACAAACTCACTCATTCAAATTAAGCAAAATTCAGCATGAAACTACCGACGTACAGTCATTTATTTTTGAGTCACTCGATCCCGACTTTAAATGGGTCGCAGGACAGTACCTGGACTGGCAATTACCCCATCCTAACGCCGACGACCGTGGCGAGCGCCGCTGGTTTAGCATTTCATCAGCGCCATCAGAAGGCCACGTAATGCTCTCAACCCGCTTTAGTGCAGAAGGCAGCACGCTAAAGAAGCGCCTGCTAGAGCTAAAAGTAGGTGATGTTATAGAGGCAAAAGGCCCCATGGGCTCTTTTACCGCCCAAAGTAATGCAGAGCAGTTGGTTCTTGTCGCTGGCGGCATTGGTATAACGCCGTTTCGAGCGATATTAGCAGAACGAGCTGCCCAGAATACCCTGTCAAACGTTACACTTATATACGGTAATCGGGCCGAAGACAACATTCCATTCAAGGAATATATCGACCAACTGGCAGCCACTAACCCTGGTTTTTCGGTCACGTATATCTTTGAACAACACATTAATGCAGACGTTATGCGCGCAGCACTCGGCTCGCTGGAAGGCAAAAAATACATGATTTCAGGCTTAGAAAAGATGGTTGCAGCTATTGAGGCATCACTTATTGAAGCCGGCATAAATAAAGGGCAAATCGCCACCGACGACTTCGGCGGCTACGACTGGGCGCTTACATCAGCCGTCTATTAGCGTTCTGCAACAATTCTATACTCTCTATGGCTCTTGGGGGCGCGTGCAACCATCGACAAGTGTTTGGCGCTCATGCATAATAAAAGTGAATAACCAGTCTAAAAATATGACAGCCGGAACATATGGAAATTAACAAACCTCGGGTGGGCAGGGACAGACGGCTCCCCGCGTTGATACTTATGCTTCTGTTTGCAGGCATAGGGGTTTATATGCTCGGCCGCTCACAAGCCGCTACTCCTGCAGTTACCTTTGAAGCGGAGGCTGGCACGCTCAATGCAGCAGTAAATGTCGTGACCGACGCCACTGCCAGCGGTGGTCAGGCTATACAGTTTGTGGCCGACGCTACGGGCGGTAGCTGCCCCGTCTCCAAACGAACAATCAATAGCGCCGACGTATCCGCCAACCTAAACAGTGGCTACGCTGCTGGCACACAAGTATATGTACCGGGCGGGCCAGATCCCTGGGGTGGTTGTTTCCCGAATGCAGCAAATACCGGCATTCCTGCGGGCACAAGCCTTTCCAACTACACCGGCTTATGCAACATAACCACTGCTAACACTGTAATCGATGCCAAAAACATTACCTGCAGTCTAACGATTCAAGCCAATAACGTGACGATCAAGAACTCAAAGATCACCGCGTCAGATATTCAGGTGAATAGTGGGTCGCTGTTGCTTGTAGATAGCGAGGTTGACTTTGGCACTAATATCAATGGCGAAGGTTTAAAAGGCACCAACTTTACAGTGCGCCGAGCCAATATGTATGGCGGCAAACGGCAGGTTTGGTGCGACCATTGTACGGTCGGAGATTCTTATTTGCACGACCAGCTCAGCGACCCAACAGGCGTAACCCACGAATCATCGCTACGAGTTGAGGCATTCGCAGTTATGCGACACAACACTTTGTGGTGCAACGCCCCCGACTTCCCGCCGGATGCTGGCTGCTCCGCCAACCAAACTGGTTATCCGGATTTTTCTCCAATTCACGACAATACCTTCGACAAAAACTTATACATGGCGACGACCGGCGGCACATGTTCGTACGGTGGCGATAACCCCGGTAAGCCATATAACAACGACCCTCTAAACGCGACTAACATTCATTCAACCAATAATGTTTTTCAACGCGGTACCCGTACCAACGACCGCACGACAATTTCAGTTACCGATAAACGCCGCTACACCTGTGGTGGATACGGAGTGGTCGACTCATACAACAGCGCTAAAGCAGGCTTTATATTCAAGGGTAATATGTGGGATGATGGACTGCTTTTCAAAGATGACACTACATACCCTTATGGCACATGGCTGTCACAGATGGAGACACCTTAGCTTAACAATCTGCTACAGGTAGCCTCAGGTTATCTGGGAAGAAATTGAACCGTTAAATTGATCCGCTAGATCAACTTCACAATGAGCGGCCGTGATCTTCCGGGCCAATCGCAATGCTTGTATGAACGATCCTCTCATGTCCGCTATCACCGGAGTTTGATGGCTTTTGCATGACTCTGGAGCCTAGGATCATTAAAAATACTAACACACATAACCAAAAGGCTGCATAAAGCGCGATCGAGCCTTCCTCTCCAAATTTGACCGATAACAACCCTATGCTAAAGTAGCCCGCCGCGCCAACCAAGCCACCAACAATGCCCGGTATTGAGGATACTGTGGCCTTTTCGTTACTTTTGGTGAACGAAATGACATGATGCTGAAAGAGCGGGCGAAATACCTGAAAGATAAGGGAAAATAGTAGAACTAAGAAAACTCCCGGATAGTCACCGACAAGAAGGCCACCAGTTAGGATTAACGCACCGAGCGCCATGAGCCCTACCTGTTTTGGAATCGAAAAGGAAATAACCGATTCAAGTCTGGCCACCAAAACGACCGTCAACAGTAAGGCTATCGCAAGAGTAAGCGATACTGCCGAATCACTCAGCCCAAAGCTTGAGTAGACACGAGGCACCAACTCTTCGACCACTCCCAGAAGCGTGTATACCGAGAAGAGCACGCCACTAACATAGAGCAGCTGTTTTGAACCACGGATTTCTGCCACACCGGCAATTAATGTCCCAAAATAGGATGACTGTTTCTTGTATGGCGACTCCTTGCCAAGCAACATTATCAGACCACTTAAGACAGATGAAACAACGCCGAGCCACATTAAAAAGTCCGCGTTGTCGAGGGTAAGCAATGCAGAAATGCCATGCCCAGCCAACATTCCAGCCCAGAAAGCAGCCGTCGCCCAGCCAAAGTATTTTGTAAAGTACTTTTCTTTCCCTACATGTTTGAGTTCGTTCTCTAAGTAAGCAGATGCTGCGCCTGACGAAAAGGCGATCTGAACCCCCCAAAGCCCAAACCCGATAGCATATCCTGTAAAAGTTGGCCAAAAAATCCAAAGGCTTAGGCCTATCCCCCTTGCGACATCACCTATCGCAATAACATATTTTCGCGACCAATAATCTGCCAGCATGCCACTAGGTAATTCAAACATTAAATACACTATCCCCCATATCGCGAATAGAAAGCCAATTTGCTGAAAATTGAGTCCACCGACCCTCTCAAACATGATCGGATACAAAGCCGTTATAGGCACGAATCCTTCCAAAAGCTGCTGCAATACCATTTTTTTCGCAATGGCTGGAGAATTTAAAAATGTTGAAATCATTTAGTTTTGGGTTTCTACTAAGTCATTAATTTAAAGCCATTTTATCACTTCTGAGATCATATAATGGGCGCGCAACAAAAATCGCTAAAGATCGTAGGTGATCCCAAGGAGAAAGCGGCTTCGCTACGCCGAACTCCCTTGACGGAGTTCGATGCCCACAGAAATTCACCATGAAAAAAGGCCACTGCAAGAGTGACCTTCTTTCATGGTGATCCCAAGGAGAATCGAACTCCTATTTCCAGGATGAAAACCTGGTGTCCTAACCGTTAGACGATGGGACCGGACGGTTTTTTCTTCAATGAGTTGCTATACTTGGGCACGAACCAAGCAACCTCTTATCAAAGAATCGAGGCAAGTGTAGCAAATTACAGGGGAAATGAAAAGGATAACTACATAAGTAAAACAAAGTAATAAAGGTTAGATAGGGTAGATGAAGTTACCGGAAGGGGTGAGCGATGCGCCCAGATCGGGAGATATGTGTCCCGATCTGGGTTGGCATCAAACAAGAAGCCGGGCGAAAGGGTTTGCACTTGTATCTCTAGACCCTGAGCTTCTTGCTGTACGGCTCCTTTCCTTGTAGGCCGGCTGGGTAGCCGGCGACTTGTAGAGCTTGCGATCTAGAAGATCGCGGCGATCACCACGCCTGTGACAATGGCAAGAGCGGCCAGGACTGCCAGTGCTCCGAGCACTTCGTGTAGCTCAAAAGTTCGCCAGTTGCGTCGCAGCCAGCGGCTGCTTGCCATCATAGCTCTTAGACACTTCAGCAAGATACGCATTCGTCACCAGCCGGTATCATTGCAGAGATTCTCGACGTCGGCAGTCGCACCATAGCCGCTGTCACAGCCCTGGTCGCCACCGAAGTTGAATTCGAGAACGCCTCCGCGTGAGGCGGCGACCCAGAAGGCAGCCACCATGATCAACGAACAGACCAATGCCAGTAATCCACGCATAACCTATCCTCTCAGCTAGCGGTCAGCGTATTGACGACCTGAAAGATCGCCAACGCGTCGATCAGAATGATTAGGATGATGCTGCAAATCAGCTCAACCCAGTATTGCACATTCGTGTCCGTCATCTGGGTTGCTCCTCAGCAGCTCTGGTCGGTATCGGGGGTTTGACGCCCCATGAAATCGGTGTCGCCGAACACCAGACAAGGAGTCTCCTCCTCGTCAGTAGCGATAATGCGGGTATTGGTATCGAAGGATACACCTCCAATGGTGTCCCCAATTTCCTGCACCTTCTGAACGATGAAAACCATTGCGACAGCGAAACATGCCAGCGCGATGATCAACAACATCCAGCCTTGCAGGAATCGATCCAGCAGACGGCCAATTGCATTCATTTCTTGTCTCCCTCTTGTCGGTATGTTGCGTTCGGATCCCTGCTTTCACATCTGTAAAAGCCAGAAATCCGAACGCAAACTTGAAGTAACTATAAGAGGGGAGAGTTTCTTCATCTACCCTGTAAAGTTGCTTCAACCACCATTGGTTGAATGACAGCATTATAACATTAAATTGTAAAAAATGCAAGTGTAGCTTTCTGTATAATCCACTTACGTACATCTGTTAAGAGCGCATTCTATACACATATACCCATTATGCAAACTTGATCTAGCGCGCCCTCACCATCGGCAACTGATGCCACTGCGTCGTATAGGCAGGGCTCACCTGCTCGCGCTTAGATTCCCAGCCACCGCCGCTGGCCCGCTCGGAGGCAAACAGCACTGTGGTTTTGCCGTATTTAAGTGACAAGTCATCCATCGCCGCCATCAGCGCGTCTTCTTTGCGCATACGCCGTATCTGTTTTGGGCCACCGAACAGCGTCATTTGTTTATTTTTAATTTTAAGGATACCAACGATTTTTACACCCCCCTTTTCGTACCGTAAATC
>CAZHXE010000051.1:0-8155 GCA_964536005.1 uncultured Candidatus Saccharibacteria bacterium | reverse complement strand
GTATTTTACCGCGATTTTAAAGTCGTTGGTGTGGCCGGCCTATGTGGTGTACAAGTTGCTTGAGATGTTTTATGGGTTTGCAGGATAGGGTGCGATACTTGAGAAAATTGTTATCGACTTGAACGTCTGCGTCTGTCGCGCTCATTTAATGTGCGAACAAAACCACCGGCATTTTCCTTGCATAAGAGCCAGATGGGCGATTGGTGCAGGCGGAGCAAAGCATTTTGGACATCTGCTTGGCGTGAGAGAGGGAAATCGTTTGCCATAGTCTGATCATTTGTAGCCAAGCCAAACAGAAGCTGTCGCTCTGATGGGCTTAGCCCATGGTAGCCGGCTATCTGTTCTTGCAACAGCTCGGGGATCGTCTTGGGCTGGTATGAGCGAGCCTCGGGCATTTTTGTGTCGAACCTCAGCTTTTCGTCGTCTTCTAGCTCTATGCCAAGTCGCTCTGCCCATATCCGCATGTCCTGGGTTGCGGCCTGAATGTCCTCAGAAATAAGAAGGAGCATACGGTAATTTTCCATGAGTGCGCCGCGTTGTTCTTCCGTGGGCGAATTTGGTAGTTCCCTGCTGGTAAAGCCCATTTCATGCATAAGCCGCACGACGTTCCTTTGCATTTCTGCGATTATTTGCGGGTCATCGCGGAACATATCATCGGTTTTCCTTCTGCGAACTTTTTCTTCGAAACGGGATTTGCTCTGAATAAGCGTTGTATAGTCTACGTCTGCAAGCTCATCAACGCTTAATACGCTGAGCGCTTTGCACATCCTTCTGAAATTCTTGTGACTGGTACCGTAAAGGAGTCTCAGCTGACAGGCCTTGTGTTGGTGGGTGGTCTTGTTGGGTAGGTCGGCGGCGAGACCCATTAAGAAATGCTGCGAAAGTGATTCATCATCACGCACAAGCGCAATGATCTCGGGATCAACCACACCTCGGTAATGCAGAATATCGTGGATGTACCCCGGGCTGAGTCCGCCTATCGACCAAGTCTGCATCTTTTCATCTACCCATTCCAGGAGTGCTGCGTATTCTTCGCTTGTTACACCATGCTTTTCTTTACTGAAGCGTGAGCGGTCATCGGCAAAGCCAAAAGCTGTCTCGGCGCTGATCTTGTCTCTACAGGGGCCCGAGACTCGCCAGGCGTCATCGATCCAGCCTGTTAACCGACCCACCTTGAGCTTGCTGTGCTGTGCTTGGGCGCGAATACGGCGATCGTAAGCGTCTTCCATGGTCGTTTCGATGATTGTCGCCGAAGCTATATCAATACCGTGCCTTTGCAGAGTAGCGAGCCTATGGAACCCATCAATGATAAACAACTGGCCCATTTCTGGGATAAAGGCGAGCGTAATGCGATTTGTAAGTGGGTTCATCTCTCGCTCAAGGTTGTCTTCGGTTTCCTGATCGTACGTGTCGACGAGCGGCATGTTTAACGGTGTTTCTGTCGCGAGATCGATCAGACTTAAGTGAACGGTTGCCTCTATTTGCTCAGGGCTATATTGCTTTTCGAGTATAAATAAGCCATCCTGCCGATAGCGCTGCAGAAACTCACTCAGGGACTGAAAAGAATCGTCCAGCAGAACTGGTTCACTTTCATGGAAAGTCAATGCGGCTGACCTCAATTATTATGTATATTAAAACAGACTGAATCACAGTTGTCAAAATCACATATTTTTACGTAACTTCTTGCTATAATCACTGTCGAAAATCAACATATTAAGGAGTGAAGACTTTGAGGCCAATTTTTATTGATGTTCGCGAACCCGAGGAATTTGCAGGTGACCATGTAGCTGGGGCACTAAACATTCCGCCCGCCCGTCTTATGGCAGGCGCGACGGAGCTTGATGACGTTGCAAAAGATGCTCAAATTGTTTTGTATTGTAAGTCTGGCGCGCGCTCTAATACCTCTATGCATATACTCAGAGGGCTTGGGTTTGAGAATGTAACAAACGGCGTGAACAAAGAACAGGTCAGAGCGCGCTATAACGTATAGCTGATTCGGGGAGCGCGGATGTATAGTCTGCTTGGTAGCGTGTGTACTACTGCAGCTATTAAAACAGTATTATAAATCTGAGAAATCTCTGAAATTTAGTTAAGGCTCGCCTTGTTTTGAATATCCGTAAAGCGTACAATTTAGCATAAGTGTATTCGCTAAAAACGGGGGGTTGTTTGGTGAAAAGTATTGGTGGCGTGCAGCCGCAACATAAAAAAAGTATAGGCTTAATTGTATTATTCGCCTTTTCGTTGTTGATTGGGCTCGTGCCATCGGCACGTGTTCATGCTGCTGATACGGTTTATAATGACGCGGATTTGGTAGAGCTGGAGGGCGACGACGGCGTCACAAGCTTGATGAGCTTGCCGTTCAGCTTTGACTTTTATGGCCAGACCTTCAATGACTTTGCCGTGTCAACCAACGGTGTGGTGAGCTTTGATAACCCGAGTGACGCGTACGAAAATAATGATTTGACTGCCGACTATGGTTTGGATAATAACTCTATCTACGCCTACTGGGGTGACCTTGATTCCTACGATCTAAACACGGTATACACGCGCACCATGGGGACCGCGCCAAATCGCTCGTTTGTTATACAGTGGACGAACCACGGCCACCATTATCCAGACACCAACAAGCCCTTTACTACTATGCAGGTTATTTTGTACGAGACTACCAACGAAATAAAGCTTCAGTATAAATACCTCAGCCTTGGGTCACTTGGAACGGGTGAAACCGATACTACAATTGGCATAAGCAATGGTGTTGATGAGTCCGATCAGTACTCGTACAACACAGCTTCGGTCCAGACGGGTGACGTGGTTTTGTTCACGCCGCTTAGCGCGACTGATTACGACATAGACGACACTGCTTCCGACGATGAAATCATGCTTGGCGTGCCAGGGCAACCTGGTGCGTTTTCGTTGACATCGCCCAGCAACGGGGCAACCGGCGTCTCGACGCTAGCTAGCCTAGATTGGTCAAGTGCGGCCGATGCCAGCCTTTACCGTGTTTACCTGTCGACCGATGCTGACTTTAGTTCTTCTGCCATGGTTGATGACATCGATGCTGGTGAGGACACCAACGCAGATGCTGTGCTTAGGCCCAACACCCTTTACTACTGGACGGTTCAGGCTATCAACGACGATACACCCAACACGGGAAGCCGCATGTCAGCCGTGCAGACATTTACAACTGGTGATGTGGCGCCTGGAGTGGTTGAGGTAGGTGACTGTGAGACTTTGCAAAATGTTGACCAGGTCAAGGGAAATATAGCTAAAACGATCGTACTTACGCAGGATATTGATTGTTCTGATGTTGAGAACTTTGAGCCCATTGGTATGTTTGACATCTGGGGGAGCGGTGATGAGCTGTTCGTTGGCAAGTTCAATGGCATATTTGATGGCCAGGGGCACACCATCAGCAACCTTACAATTGACCACCCTGATGAGGGCTTGGTCGGCATATTCTCGACCGCAAAGTATGCGACCTTCCAAAATCTGACTATAGAGAGCGGCAGCATTTTAGGTAACGACACGGTTGGTGCTCTGGCAGGCTCGGTCGAAGACACGACTGTGCGTGACGTTCACACTTCGGCCAATGTCGAAGATGATAGCTTTGGTACGACAGGTGGCTTGATTGGCTATGTAGAGAGCACACTTAATGGCGAAACTATGTACTTGGAAAACTTGAGCTCAACAGGATCAGTGACTGCCACGAGTGACGCGGGTGGACTATTTGGTGAGCTAATCGTGAGCGGTGGCACAATTCAGATGGCTCGCTCGTACGCTACCGGCACGGTTTCGCAGCGATCCGGCGCTACTGACGACAATTTTGGTGGCTTGGTGGGTGATGTAGAGACAGTGGTTGAAGATGGTTCGGATGGAGCTATTGTTATTGAAGACAGCTACGCCCAGGGTGATGTGACCGCAGATGGCCCTTCGGTTGGTGGTCTTTTGGGGGACACGTATGTAGCAACCGATGACGATACTGGTGCAGACAGTTCGTCGCTGACTATTCGCCGCAGTTATGCTTCGGGCGATGTGCAGGGAGACAACGTCGTTGGTGGTTTGATCGGAGACATGGAAGCGTTTTCGGAAGCACAAGAATCGTATGTTATTGAAGACAGTTTTGCTACGGGTGCAGTGACGATTGGTCTAGGAACTTCCCTCGGTGGATTTATTGGATACGATGAGGCAGATACGATTAGCGGCGATCTCCTAGCGACCATGAGCAATAACCATTTTGACGACAACAACGGTGCAATTGACTGTAATGCTGGCCTTGCCTTGCTCACTAATTGCACGGGCTTGGACGAAGCTGCGCAAAGTGACTACTTTATGCAAAGCAGCAATGCCCCGCTCGATACATGGGATTTTGATGCTGTGTGGCGCGAAGAATCTGGTGGCTATCCTGTGCTCCGACATCAGGCAGAGTCGCTTGCTTCGGCCGAAGACGGTACACCTATTACCCTTACGCAATTAGGTTGTGACGCTATCACCGAAACCAGTGCCTCGCGCGAGGCCGACCTGTCTATGCAGGATCCGGCGTATAGCTATCCAGTTGGTTTGGTGGGCTTTACGCTTGATGGTTGCTCGGTTGGTGGCGACGCGTGGGTGCGCGCCACATTCACCGGTGACTACACGCCTAGTGACATAACGGTGCGTAAGTACAACCCAACTAACGACAGCTTCACGATTCTTACCGAAGCAAATGCCGACCTGCAAAAGCAAACTACAACACTTAACTCACAGCCAGCAATCGAAATCTTGTATCGCGTGACAGATGGCGGTGACTTTGACGCCGACGGAACAGCCAACGGCACCATTGTTGACCCAGTCGGCGTGAGTGAACTGATACTATCGGCCCCTAACACAGGCTTTAAGCGAATTCGTTAATTACCCCTAGCAGCTACTTGATGCTGCTATACTACCGCCATAGTGGAAGAAGACACTGAGCTAACATCTGCGAAAAAATCGCCCCCAGTCAGCAAAAAGAAGCGCTCGGGTCGGCAGGTTTTGATTGGCATAGCAGTGATCGCGTTTAGTGTGATCGGGTATTGGGTATGGTGGCCTCAGCCCGAGCCGCCCACACAGGAGCAGGCTCAACAGGTTACAGTAGATAGCGGCGAGCCTAGCGAGTCAAAAGATGAGGCCAAAGCCTACAAGTGGAATGGCGGAGCTGACGAACCCAAGCGACTCCTTATCCCCACCATCGGTATCGATACCTATGTGCAGGCGACGGGCGTTACGCCAGAGCAACAGCTTGAGGTTCCGAACAACGTACACCTAAGCGGCTGGTTTCGTGATGGCGCCAAGCCTGGCCAGAACGGCTTAGCAATTATTGCCGGCCACGTTACCGGCAGAACCTCTGATGGAGTTTTCCTGAAACTCAAAAATCTGAAGGCGGGTGATAGGTTCCAGGTTCAGCGCGGCGATGGTACGCAGCTAGATTACCAAGTTAAAGAAGTCAAGATTGTTCCCGAAGCCGAGTCGGCCGAGCTACTGTTCAACCAAGACCCAGCCGAAAAAAGCCAGCTGAACCTCATCACATGCGGAGGTGAGTTTGATGATGCGCTTGGTGCATATCCCGACAGGGTTATTGTGAGCGCGCGCTTGGTCAGCGCAAACCTGTAGTTTTTTAAGCCGTTTGATTACGCTTGGCTGGACTCAGACTCAAGATAGGTTTTTAGGTTGGTGAGGTGTTCGCCCCAGCCTTTGCGCTGCAGGTCTTTGCTGTTGATGTGCTCGATGTCGAACTCGATCCGCACATGGGTCTGGTTGTTATCCGTGTCCGAGAGGTCGACGGTCACCAGGCGATCATCATCCTTAACGATTTCCTTTAGTCCAAGCCGATACGCTAGTCGGGTTGGACGGGTAACTTCTTCGTACACGGCCATAAGGTCAAAAACAACTTCGCCCTCGGCATTGGCGTAGGCAATTTTAATTTTTCCGCCTTCTACTGGGTCGGTTTCGGCATACGGCGTTTGCCAGCCGTCGCCGGCGTGATGCCAATGGATAAGATCGTCTGGAGTGATGAACGCATCAAATACGCGCTCGATGGGGGCATTGATAGTTTCCTCGATAATAATTGAATCGCGCATGTGTGCCCTCCTCTTGGTTTACATAACTTTTGTGTGTATCTACCATTATAAATCGATATGCAAGAATACTGGTTGGGTAAGTCCCAGCCCCGGATGGATCCAGGGCTGGGTGCTCACCGCGTGAGATGGTTGGTGTTAGTTCTCCTTCGTTACTTGTCGAGCCAGGGCGCGCGCTGGCCGGGCCTGAGGGGGCCGATTTGGCCCATGTCTTGTCCGATCATTGTTCGTATTTCCGTGATGCTTATGAGCTGTGGGTCGGCCAGTCTCTGGTTAGCCGGTACAACTTCAAGCACGAAGCGTTGTGTCACACGGTCGAAGCGGGCCGCTCGTATGACCAAACCACGCTTGCCAAGTTTCAGTTGCGGCTGGAAATGCTGACCGCTATACGTTCCCGGCGGCATAACGCCAACTACCGGTATGCTTGTGCGGTCGGCAGCCGAGCCGATGAGCAGGCGCATGAAAGCGCGGTCAACCTCATCAGTGGCCAGGAACTCTGGCGTTTGACCTGGGTCTTGCGCCGTAGTTCTGGCTGAATTGAACACTTGAGTGACGCCGAGGTCTTGCAGTAGCACCCCGAGGCTTTCGGCGGCCGGCAGGCCGGTCGTGATCAGATGGTCTTCTAGCAACACTTGCTCGGCTTTACTGCGCTGAGCAAGCTCGATAGTTTCTACTGCGGAGCGAAGTAGCGGGGTAAGCACAAGACCGCCTCTTTGCACTCTTTGCTGAACAATCCTGGCAGTGCCGGCTTGCACTCCCCACGGCATCTTTAGTAGTGCCCGTGCCAATGTGTCTTGCTCCGGCCAGTGTCCGTGGCTGCGTGTCAACTTATCGCGCAGCTCGTAGCCTAGCAAGTCAAAAGCTCTTGCACAGCGTTCAAGGTCTTCGGGACGGGGCGACATCATGACCAGACGAGCGAGCTCATCAAGCGACGTTTGGCGCTGATACCTTCGGTAGATCGTCTTGATGTCCTTCAGGAGCTCATAGATACGCCAGGCGGCGATCAGATCAAAGCGAATGGCTGTGCTCCAACTGCCAAATTGTGATGTCTCTCTGCAGAATAGACCCACCTGAATTTCACCCTCGCCGATGCCGAGGAAACGGTGGGCTTGGAAGTGGTCTTCGCGCCAGCTTCGCTCGTCGACTAACTTGTAGCCAACGGTCAGCTTTCCTTGCCATACTGTACGAACTAACAATGTCAACCTCTCATCAGGGTGAGTCAAGCGAGGATGACGGTCATCTCGCTGTAGGGAAATAATGACATGTTACTGTAAAATTACAAGTAGCATGAAACAGACTGTGCCTGCGAGCAGTCGAGCATAAAGCCTTCCTAAATCCCACGCTTAGGATGTAAGCGAAGTATTCATCCCTATTAAAATAGCATAAGCTGAAAGCGAGCTGATACGCTCCAATTATGGCTGTGGCGAAAGGTCTTTGATGATGATTTTCTTCATTTTATACATGGCATTGATGGCATACTGGGCTTCTTCGGGCTTGGCCTCGGACAGGAAGTACACCAGTTCGCGCGGTACTACCTGCCAGGAAACGCCAAATTTGTCCTTAAGCCAGCCACACATTGATTCTTCGCCACCATCGGCGGTGAGCTTGTCCCAGTAGAAGTCCACTTCGTCCTGGCCTTGGCAATCGATTATATGTGAGACGCCTTCGTTAAAGCTGAACTCATGCGGGCCAGAGCTGTCCATGACCATAAACTCCTGGTTCGCAAGGTAAAACAGGCCGTGCTTAACAAATTCTGGTTTGTCGCCTTCACCGTCTTCGTAGTGGACCATTTCGCCAAGCTTAGAATCGGGGAAAATAGTTGTATAAAATTCGGCTGCGTCAGTGGCGCGGCCGGCATTATCTTTGGTAAACATGAACAGCGAGCTGATGCGCTGCTCCGGCATTTCATCTACCAACATGAGCTGCCAAGTAAGCCCATAAGCGTCTTGCAGCCAGCCATACTTTTTTGCCCAGGGGTATTGGCTGAGTTCCATAAGCGCCGAACCGCCCTCGATCAGTGTGTTCCAGGCGGTTTTAAGTGCGGCTTCGTCATCAAAACGCACAAA
>CAZHXE010000050.1:0-8767 GCA_964536005.1 uncultured Candidatus Saccharibacteria bacterium | reverse complement strand
GAATCCGACCAATTATTGCCCCCGGCGCTCGCCTGTCCACCCAATCCTGCTGTAACTACAAATGCAGTTGCCGCCACGACTGAAACGCTTTTTAACATATGCCCTCCCTATTGTTATGTATGACTCGCTTTAAAAACCCTAAAGAGACTTAACGAGTCAATACGCTTATGTTTGCTCACCTATTTAAGCACTCAAATTTTTTGCTTGCAACTGAATGCGAGCTTAGTGCCGCGCTTCTACCTCAGTTAAAAATTTGATGTCTGAAAAACAACATTATAATGAACTTGCAATTCTAGACCGTTACTTAACTAAATTTTCTTACAACATAAAATTTAAAATCATTTAAAAATATGATTTAATATGTTAGTACGATCGACCTAGGGAGGCATAGTGACGTACATATGGAAACAGGGGATGGTTGGTCTTGTGCCACTCAGGCACTCACTTGTGTTTGTGGGCCAGGGCGAGAATGTGGACACAGTTAATCTATACTTCTTGGCCAGCAACTGCACGCTGATGTGCGTTGCCCGAGATGTGCCCATGGCTGAAAGCGCTCGTAGTGTTATCGGCAAAGGGGTGCGTTGTCGTAAGGTAGGATTTTGGCCAACGGAGAGCGACGATGCAACATACCAGGGTTATGTTGTGGTCACCGACGGCACCGCCTGTACTGCATGTTGCACATTCTGTGGCTATATGACCGAGTTGAAATGCATCCATCCGGAACGTGAGTCAGTCACGGCGCTCATGGGCCACATCGCCCTCGATGACTCCGGGCGAATTGTGCCATCTGACACTCCCACGGCTTTAGTGTGGTGGGAGCGAGGCGACTGGGTGCCGAGCGAAGAGTCCGTTAAGGCGGCACTGGGTAACGGCACTACCGTGATAGGCGAGCTTGGACCAAAGTGTCTGCTCTATACGGTCGCCAACTAGACCTACCCCATTCCAAAAACGAGACCCTTGATCGTCACCAGTCTAACTTTATCCGTGTTCCACGGACATGCATGTTAGCTGGTGGTCGATCGGGGTCTCCTGAACTTTTTATAACTTCGCACTGCCTCAGCTTATTCACAAAATAGACATTGTGCCAATAACATATTATTATGAATTCACCGTTGGCCAACAAATTAAGGAGTGCGGATAGCTATGACCAGCGTGTGGTGGCGCAGTTCTGGAAGGTGGCTTAGCGCACCTTTGATCGCAGCTATTGTTGACGAAGGGCAGCTGATTCTTGCATTTCGAGACCAGTATAGCGGCTCGATTCTTGGTACGCTTGGTATGTTTCGCTTTCGCAATGGTGGAGGTGTTACAAACTTTATGCAGTTTGTGCCAGAGATGTGTTCAAGGGTGAGCACCAATCCTAAAAGAATGGATCTGGCATCAAGCCATCGGGTGGGCTACCTGCACACAATACGCAGCGGTCACAGGATTGCATTTTGCACTGAATGTGGCTTCCTGCAACAAGGGGATGAGGTTGAAGCTATAAACCACCCTCGTCGTAACGCACTAGTCGTTCCGCCATGGAATATTTCGTTTGGAGAATCGGGTCTCATCGTACCCGTAGCATACAACACTCAAATATATACATGGAAAGGTGGATTCGATCGTCCTAGCAACATCGTTACCGATCATTTTGGCACAGAAGACTGGGCAATAGTTCATCAAGTTGTGGCACGGAATCCCAGGGGTCTGTCATGGATGCTTGTAGCAGTACTTCCCGAGGAAACTGAGCCGATTTCCGAGTAATGCTCCTATCTTGCGACCATTGACAACGGTCTACTACTCATCGCTCCCCGGAGCCGCCCAATGGGCTTGCGCATACCAGTGCAGGCCCGGGCGGCTCCCGTGGGAGCTTCTTTTAATTTGGCAGTTACTTAATGTGGCACTGGGTGCAGTGTTTTTACTGTGCCGATACAATCATATTTCTGGTAGCGCAAATAGCTGATATAGTTTGTGCATGACAGAAAGACTGAGTGTAGTCGTACCGGCCTACAATGAAGCGGATACAATCGGCAGGACGCTAGAAGCCCTGGCTGGCCAAGAGCGCGCACCGGATCATGTTGTTGTGGTAGATAATGGCTCGACCGATGATACTGCACAGTTAGTAAAAGATCGCTACCCAGACGTGCATCTCGTGCACGAGCCACAGAAGGGCACTGGTGCCGCTTGTAGCGCTGGCTTTGCTTATGCAATCGAGGAATTGGGCAGCAGGGTTATTGCGCGGACCGATGCTGATACTGTGCCATTGCCGAGTTGGACGCGGGTTGCCGATGAGTACTTTGCGGCACATCCAAATAAGCAACTAATTGGCGGCACATCTGTCGCCCTGCGTGACGAACATTACCGAACGCACGACGGCTGGCGATATCCTCTTGCCTTAACGACACTACGCTTTCCTGGAGCGGTTATAAATCGAGAAGTTTGTGTTTTGCGCTTGGCAGCCGGCCATAACATGGCGGTTCGCGCAGGAGCCTACGAAGCAACAGGTGGTTTTCCTGCGTCAACTATAGACAGCACAGACGAAGATTATGAATTAGTTAAAGCCGTGGCCGAGCAGCATGGCTTCGGCTGTTTGGCGGTTGTGCGCGGATTAAAAGTGGCTACGTCCATGCGCAGAGTTCGCAAGGTTGGCGGGCATATAGCCTCAGTTCGCTATTATGGAGGCAAGACAGCGCAGGAGCGCGCACAAAGACGTGCGCACATGACTGGTGGGCAGATTGATGTGCGCTAATCCGGCAGAGCCAGATCCATTACCTCGGCATTTGGAAGCGAGGTAAGAACGCTACTTTTTACCAAGAGTTTAGAAGCACGGATGCCACTGCCGATTACGAGTTTCTCCTGGGCTGCGACTTGGCTATCGATGAGGATTGGCCAATCGTTGGGCAAGCCGATGGGGTTGATGCCACCGTACTCCATACCGGTTAGTTCGGTGGCTATGTCCATAGGCGCAAACGATATTTTGCGCGCGTCTAAATGCTTTTTTATCACCTTATTAACGTCGGCTTTGGTAGTTGCTAGGATCATAACAGCTGCATACCACGTACGGTCGGCGCGCTTGGCTTGCACGATCACGCAATTTGCGGACACGTCTAGGCCAATCTGGTAGGTTTCGCAAAAGGCGGCAGTGTCGGCCAAACCTGCGTCGATTGGTGCGACCAAAACATCCTCGGCAAGAATATTCTTCAATGCTTGATAGGTGGTTTGTGCGAGCAATTCTGGTGAGGCTTGCGCGGGCGTGAAGGTGAGTGTGCCGTATTTCATGAGTAATAAGTATAGGCTGTGTGAGCTAAAAATTAAAACGTGTGTTTTCCCACGCCATGCTCCCTCTTAGAACATGGCGTAGGCGGGTTGGTGTAATGGAAGAAGTGGCCGTTAGGCCGCCGGAACGGACTCCTGTCCGCCCTTGGTGGGCTCGCCTCCGATGATGAATTGCTTGCCGCAGAGTTCTGAGTCACCGCAGAGTTCTGAGTCGTCGCAGAGTTCTGGGATGAAGTTCACTCCATCAACTTTGTGCCCGAGCCGGTAGTACTGGGGATTCCAGCGGAACTCTCGCGTGGTACCGACTTCCCTGTTCCACGCGCGGCGGTCTTCGGTCTGAACGGCGACATCACCGATGTGGAACACGATGTCGGTGCCGTCCTGGCTGATACAGGTGATCACACCTCGTACAGCAGAGTCATAGACGATCCTTCCGCCTTCCTCGACTGGCCCGATACCGGACTTCACTTCCAACGTTCGCCCGACGTATGTCGTCAGGTCTTTGGCGGTTAACTTCATGGCACCTCCTGGTGTCTAGACTACGCTACCGCTGGCCAAACAATATCATGAAATTGACTTTAGTCAATAGCAAAAGTGATGTAATTAATAACAAGGCTTGGTTTCGCTGTAATAAATAGTTACGTTTGGCCGCCCTCCGTAGGAAGGGCGGCCAAACAAGGTAGTTGTTCACACTGCAGGAGCGAGATGCTCCTGAGAGAGCTGCTCGAAGCTCTGGGATAGGTGCCTCGGGACGATGAGGTCGCTTAGGGCAACAAGGCCGCCCACACTTGGTAGGAGGTGATACGCCATCCTTTGGTGAAGGGTGAAAAGGCCTCGTCCCACGAACTGGAATGAACCGATGGGGTCAACGATGAGGGTGACGGCCACCTGGTGATAGCCATCGAGCTGCCAGCACCATCCCATTTCTTCATGCTCAACAGGCAGGGCGTGCCATGCGCATTCGAGCTTGATCGACGCTCCGTAAGGGGTCGCTCTTCGAATGCCATACAGCACTTTGTCTGCTGCAGGCGTCGTCACTCCAATTGGCGTGACGCAGTCTTGAGTTGCCTCGTTTCGAGGTACCCAGAGTAGCTGTCCACCATTTAGGCCACCAATGGCACGAGAGAGTTTCATTTGATATAGCTCTCTTGGCGTGCGCTCTTGCTCGCCAGACTCTTCTACGCTTACTTCGTCTGTCAAGATGCTCCAATCGGTTGGTATGCGAACAACCTAACTATTATACACTCATAACGTCAAAAAATCAACTTGCTTGCGCTAATTACTGCGTACTAAAACAAAAACCCTGGGTAAGTGTTGGACCCAGGGTTTTGTATAAGAAACGCGTCTACTACTTGATCTCGAATGTAGCTTTCACGGTAAATGTAATTTCCTGCTCGCCGGCATATACCTGGCTCGATGCGCTGCCTGCTGTGCTGTCCATGGCGACTGCCTCGCGGCTCATGAATACTGGCATATCAAAGCCAGAAACTTCTTCGATGCTCTGCACTTTGCCAAGTTTTGAATCTAGCTCATCGGCAATTTGGCCAGCTTGAGCCTTAGCGTTTTCGACGGCCTTAGAACGCGCACCAGCTTTGATCTCTTGAAGTTTAGCTTCGCTAAAGGTTGCGCTTGGTGTGACACTGCCCTCGGCACCACTCTTAAGCAAGTAGGCTTGTAGCTTGTCGGCTTGCGATTTTTCGGTGCTGTTTATGGTAATGGTATATGTACCAATGTATCCGGTTGGCTCGCTACACTCTGCAGTGAAACACTTGTAATCTTCTGAGGTTGTAATGTCCACCTTTATTTTATTTTCGGCAACGCCCAGCTTCTTGATTTCGGCAACCGCTTTGTCTCCTAGCTTGGTGACGTCCGCAGTGGCTGTAGCCTTAGTTTTTGATGTGGAGGTATAGTAGGGATAAAACACGAACTCATCTGGTTCGGCTTTGACGGTAGCAGTTCCGTTAACGACTGCTGTTTTTAGGTCGCCACCTCCATTAATATCAATAAATGGCTGGGCAATACCAATGACAAAGCCAAGCAGTACGAGCGCTGCGCCTATGGCTGCCATTTTTGGATTTACGTTTTTCACGTTAGATTTCCTTTCTTTTTTAGGTTCTCATATAGTTAGTCTAGTGCGGTGTACACCGTTTGAGACGTACTATACAGGAAGGCTCATGAAAAAGTTAGAACAAACCATAAGCGATATCTACGCCGAACAGCTCGAGACCGTGTATGGCTTTTTCTATTACAAAACGTTTGATCGGCAGTTGACGGAAGACCTTACTTCCTCAACCTTCGTTGTGTTTGTCGAAAAAATGCGGGCCAATCCGGATATTAACAAGCCGGTGGGATTTTTATATGGAGTAATGAAAAAAGTGTGGCTCAGGCATTTACAGAAGAAGTATCGCCAGGTGGAACAATATTTTGAAGACATGGATGACTTCATGAGCTATGTGGCAGATGAGGTCGAGACCGAGCGTTCGGTCGATGACATAGCACGCGTGCAGGCATTTATTAACAAGCTACCTCAGGCTCAACGCACAATTTTACACATGCGTTTGATTGAACAGCGCCCCCTCAAAGAAATTTGCGAGGTGACTGGCAAGGACATGAATTATGTCAAAACCACGCAGCGCCGTGGCCTTAAGAGGCTACGCGAATTAGTCGCTTCGTCGCACATGGACACGGAAGGAGCCCTGTCATGAAGATGAACCGCGGTGAGCGCTCCTTACTTACCACGCTGTCATCGGCATCGGCTACGCCAAGCGATGCGTTTAAGCGTGACTTGGCCGCCAAATTAGGCATCCAAGCTGCAAAGCCTCGATTTGAATGGTTGTCGCTCATGGCGGGGGCAGCGTTCGCTTCAGTTGCTTTAGTGGTGGTTGTGGCTGGATTTGCTGCATTTGACGCACCAGCATCCGAGCGTGATCTGGCAGTACTGCAGCAGCAATCGGCTGTGGGCGATGATTTGAAACAGGCGACCATGGCAACCGGTGCGGCAGAGGCATTAACCCTGCCAAGCGAAGCTAGCTCACAGACCAGCAACAGCGATATGGCGACTACTAGTGTACTAACCATGGACGGCAGAACGTCCGCGCCTGAGGCGGCGAGCGGTTTAGGACTGACGGTTAACGACGATATGGGTGCGCTGTACCAAATCACGACAGTAGACCCTGTAGCCAGCCCTGACTCGACTACGAGCATCAACAGAAACGGACAAACCTACACTGCATATTTTGTGTATGGTCACTCAGGAACTGTCGATGTTACTGGCCAAACACCCTCAAACATGCTGGCTTATGAAGCCGATGGCACTTGGTACGCAATCTTTAACTATGGACGTCTCACCACTGATCAAATGAAGCAGCATTTGGAGTCCGACGACTACTAGACGCTTTAAAACGAGCCGCATGTGGGGCCATTCAGGCGGCTTATTGGGAGGAATTAGTGGTGAGGCTTTATGGACGCGGCCTTAATAGCCACGCCCTCCATCGGCAATAATAACTGATCCATTTATGTAGCGCCCATCGTCACTGGCAAGAAATAGGGCGATTGAGGCCATTTCTTCTGGCTCCGCAAAACGGCCAAGGTAAATTTTGGCGGTTTCTTTGGCGACAAACTCTGGTGGCAAATCTTTGTTCATTTCGGTGTTTACCCAACCAGGTGCGATAGCATTCACGTTTACATGAGGTGCAAGCGTCTGCGCGAAGTTTTTGGTCAGCGTGATAATACCGGCTTTGGTTGCATCATAGTCAATTGATTCCGGGTTGAGTGCATCTATGCCGCTCGTTGAGGCCATGTTTACGATTCGTCCACTGCCTTGCTTCTTAAAGACATCTCCAACGTACTTTGAGCACAGGTATGTGCCTAGCACATTGGTGTCGAATGTAGTGTGCCAATGCTCAAGCGTGCGCTCTGCAATTGGTTCGTCATACACAATTCCCGCGTTATTGACCAAAATGTTTAGAGTGCCAAATGTGTTAACGGCGGTTTCGATCATTCTTTGCACGTCGGCTTCGTTAGCGACATCAGCTTCGACCATTATTGCTTCACCGCCAGCTTGCTCGATTTTTTGCTTGACCGAATTGGCGTTAGCTTCTGCATCGGGTTCGTAGTCGGAGACGTGATAGTTGATAACAATTTTTGCACCATGCTCGGCGAATAACTGAGCAATAGCCGCGCCAATACCACGGCTGCCGCCAGTGATGAGCGCTACGTTTGAGGATAATTTCATCTGCTTATAGTAGCAAATCTGCAGGAATATTTGTTGTGAGAGCATCATTAAACCATCGCCCACCTCATATAAACAGCACACTCTGCGTCGGAATCATTGAATGATTCGCGACGGGGCGTTCGGCTGGCTGCCTTAGGGCAGCCACAGTCTATTTATACGAGGTGGGCAATGGTTTAACCGTACTCTACGCTCGGCGACCAAGCAGCGTTCCAATAAGTCCAACAATAATACCAATCACCACTAGGGCGATCAGCGCTGTCCAGTCAAAAACGCTGCTTGTAACCGCACCTGGACCGGTTACGCTCGTTTGTGAACCAAAAATACCGGCAAATGGTGCAACAAACGGACGGCTCCAATCGTATACCCAAGCGACAAACTGACTGTCGGGGTTTGCACCAGCGAGTCGTAAGAAAAACCTACCTGCGATAAGTAGTTCAATAAATCCGCCAATAGCATACAGAATAGCTACAATCATAGCGTCCAATCAGCCTTCCTTTAAGTACAGCGGTAAGTATAGGCTGAGTAGTTGTTGTGGGCTGTAAATTTTCTTACGGGCTACTTTTCTTACTTAAGTGGTAGCTGGGTGTGGTGTGACTCTTGCCAGGTGCGAATTCGCTCGACCTGTTCATCCATGCGGTTGAGTGCCTCTTGGCTCGCGCCTTTTTTAGCACGCAGGGCTCGGTAATATGTCAGCACTTCCAGCAGTAGTTCGTCTTGGGCACGAAACAAGAAGAGCGGCTCATCGGGCGGAATGGGTGTGCCGTCTTGTTTGGTGATAGATCCTTCAATAATGTATTTGGTGTCGATATAGCGCATAAAGCCTCCGATCTGCACCATAAGTGTATGGTTGATGCTGTGCGCGTGCTAGTGAAGATGGCTTCGGTAAAGGTTAGTTACCAGATGTCGCTAATTGTTTCTTCCTCGATATAAAAGTGCTGGTTGATCGTTTGGGCGTTACTGGCTAGTTGCAAAACAAATTTTGCCAAAAATGGGTTGCCGACCGATTGTGTGGATTCGAGCTCTGCTGCGCGTTCTGGGCTGACCCACTCATGCGTGCCAAATGGTGTGTCGGCAGGTTCGCCGCTCACATTCTGGGCGGCACAAATATGATAGGTAATATCACTCCATACAAAATTGCTCGATGGGCGCTTGCGAAGCTTACGGAGCGTACCTACCCACACAAAGTCGGCGCTCAGGCCGGCCTCTTCTTTTAGCCTGCGCCGTGCCGCTGCTAGCACAGGCTCACCACGCCGAATGCCACCGGCCACCATCACCATC
>CAZHXE010000049.1:0-8920 GCA_964536005.1 uncultured Candidatus Saccharibacteria bacterium | reverse complement strand
CGCGTTAGGAACAAATTAATATCAACAGGATCTGCCGTTACGGCATCATACACTTCCATTTTTTGCTTAACTGTAAGGTGACTAAAAAATCGCGTTTTTAGCACCACCAGCTGGAGGAACTTGATATATATACCACCAAGCTGCGTAAAGCTCGAAAAAATAGTTTGCTCGAGCTGAACTTGGTTCTTTTGCATCGAGAGCATCGAAATTTTGAACAACATGTTCGCGATGAAGCGTGCGCGAGCCGATTTGCTCATGCGGATCGATTTAGCAGGTCGCCGTGCCGATTTACGAGGGCGCTTAGAGATAGGCCTGTGTTGCGTATTCTTCATGAACCACTACCCTTTACGGCGTGCAAACCCGAATAAAAACATTCCGAGCGTAAAGCACATTGTTAAGAGGTAGAGCTCTTTTATTTCGGTCGTATCGCGATTCAACGCGGCAAGAATAATAATGGCCAGCCAAACGATAAGAATAGTGATAAAAACTGATGCGTAGCGCATAATGTATAACTTTCTCGCTTTTCATACAAATTTTAGCATAGCCATAGCGTAATGAATACGCCTGCCACCTAAGGTATCGAAATTATCCGGGCACCGCCTACAAACAGCACACTCTGCGTCAGATCACTTAATAAGTGATCTGTGACGGGGCGTTCGGCTGGCTGCCTTAGGGCAGCCACAGTCTGTTTGCAGGCAGTGCCCGGATAATTTTTAACAGGATGCTCGCGTTTGTTGTCTCAATCCGCATTCCAGATTACTATCTACTGCGAAACAATTGTCATAAGGTCGACATCTGATATACTAGGAGAAGTAATGGGTGTAAACACACGTAAACAGACGACTCCTCGCCTAGAGCCGCCAGTGACGGCTGTGTCAAAGCCCTCCTCATTTCCGATGTTGCTTGCGCTTAGAGACCTAGCTTGGCAACTTGCTCTCGCTGTTATTCTTCCAGTTGTAATTGGTGATTTTGTTGATGATCGCTCCTCTACTCGGCCTCTATACACCCTCGTGGGTGTGGCTGTAGCAGGTGCAGGAGCAGTAATTGTTGTGCGAGCGGCCATTCATAAGCTGCATGCGCTCGAGCACGCGCCAGGAGACAAACAATGAGTCGCCTGTTTTTTGCGGCAGAGTCAGGCCCGCATATCAGCCTGAAGGCAGAGACACTGTTCACGGTGAGCGGCGTTGGGATCACCAACTCTATGCTCTACGGTCTGCTCGTTATGACCTTTATGATTATCGGTGGCGTTTGGCTTGCGAGCAAATCGCGCGTCCAGCCTTCCAAGGGTCCTGTGCAGCTGTTGGAAATTGGCGCGGATTTTATCGTCAAGATGCTCGAAGACATTCTGCAATCGCGCGCCAAGGCGGTGCAGTATGCGCCCATATTCGGAACTTTCTTCTTTTTTATCATCTTCAGTAATATCTCGGGGCTTATGCCGGTGGTTGGCGAAGGCATTACGGTAAATGGCTACCCAATTTTCCGTCCGTTTACGGCAGACCTGAACGGCACCATTGCTATGGCAGTCATTGCTATATTCACCGTGCAGATTCTCTCCATTCGTGAATCGGGTGTCCTGGGCCACCTTAAGCACTACTTTAGCGATAAACCGCTGAACCCGATCAATATGTTTATTGGTTTTCTTGAAGTGGTTGGCGAACTCACTCGTATAATGAGCCTGTCGCTGCGACTCTTCCTCAACACGGCGGTTGGGGAGATCCTCATCTCGGTGTTTGTGTACCTTGGAGGCTATGGTTCGTCATTTACCGTTTTACCGATCATATTGTTTGAAACCCTGGTGGCCGTCATTCAAGCCTACGTATTTACCGTTTTGGCTGCCACCTACCTTGGTTTGGCTATTGCTCATGGCCATGAAGAACATGATGAGCACACTGATATCGCCCACTCGACTGATGAAACTATTCAACCCGGCACGGTCCCGGCTGGTACGGTCAGTGGAATTTAAGGGTTAACAGGGACAAAAAGGAGTAACAATAATGAACGGACTGACGCAATTCGCGCAAAGTATCGAGGAAGAAATCCGGCTCGTAGAAGCTGGCGTGTGGCAAACATCGTCATTCAAGATGATTGCTGCTGGTCTTGCTCTGTTTGGCGCCGCCATGGCACTCGGTATGTTTGGCGCAAACTACATGAAGGCGCTCGGCCGCAATCCTGAAGCTGGCAAGGCAGCAGGTACAACTGTGGTCATCATCGCTGCCATGATCGAAGCAACGGCGCTGCTGGCATTTCTAATTGTGCTGATCGGCTAACAAGAAACCATAGAAGAGGAGAATTACAAACGTGCAACTCATCCATTTAACCTTACTCGCGGCTACTGAGTCGCATGAAGCCACGTCAGAATCTGGCGCGGCAGTTTTGGGTGTTAAGCCGCTGGCAATTATTTTGCAAACGGTAACGTTTTTAATTCTCTTCTTGGTTTTTAAGAAGTTTGTGCTGGCCAAGGTTGTTCATACGCTCGAAGAGCGAAGACTGACAATTGAAGAAGGCCTCAAGAATGCTCACGAGATTGAAGAAGCTAAGCGTGAGCTAGCCACCGAGAACGAAGTAATTGCCCGCAAGGCCCGTGAGGACGCCGAAAAAGTCATTGCCAAATCGCACGAAGAAGCCGGCGCAATTGTTGCCAACGCCGCAACAAAAGCCGAAAAACAGGCCCAGGCCATCGTCGAAAAGGCGCATATCCAGGTGCAGGCCGATGTGGCAGCAGCACGTGAAGAACTGCGCTCAGAACTACTTGGCTTAGTGGGCGAAGCAACTGAGGCCGTGATAGATGTCAAACTCGACGCCAGCGGCGATAAGCAACTGATCGAAAAATCCCTGAGAGGCATAGATACTAAGGGGGCGGCCAATGAAACTTAGCCGCACGCAACTTGCAGACTTTTTAATTGCCGAGCAAGGCTCAAAAGCAGCCGTTCGTCGTGTCGCTTCATACCTCATCAGTGAGGGCCGTATTAAAGAGCTCGATGTATTGCTGCGTCAGGTTGAGGCACAACTCGCTAAGCATGGCCACGTCGTTGCGCATGTTACCACTGCTCGCCAACTTAGCGACGAGCAAAAGAAGCAAGCAGTAACAATGGTCCGAACAATGCATTCACATACAACTAATGTCGAAGTAATCGATACGATAGATCCTTCCCTTTTAGGCGGCATGGTGATCCAAACGCCCAATATGGAAGTAGATGTATCGGTGCGCGCTAAACTGAATCGCTTGACGCAGGCGCCCACCACAAATCAACAGATAAGGAGTGATCAATAATGGCAGATATTTCAGTCAAAGAGCTAGCAAAGGAGCTGCACGAGGCTATCCAAGACTTGCGTACTTCGCAGGAGAGTCGCAAAGTTGGCATTGTAACCCGTGTTGGTGATGGAATCGCCTGGATTTTTGGTTTGACCGATGCTGCCTATAGCGAAATGCTCACCATTCATACCGCCGATGGCGATGTCACGGCATTTGCCCTCAACCTGATGGCAGACGAGATTGGCGCCGTGTTGCTGGGCGGCGAAACCATCGTTAAGGCAGGCGACAAAGTCAGTCTGGCTGGACGCTTATTGCAGGTGCCAGTTGGCGACGCGCTGGTTGGCCGTGTGGTTGACCCGCTGGGTAATCCGCTTGACGCTGCTGGCCCAATCAAAACGAGCCAGTTTGGACTGGTAGAGAATCCTGCGCCTGGTGTTTTGGACCGTAAATCGGTCGAAGAGCCGCTCATGACCGGTATCATGGCCATCGACACCATGATCCCGATCGGCCGCGGTCAGCGCGAGCTAATCATTGGCGACCGCCAAACCGGTAAGACGGCTATTGCCATCGACACGATGATTAACCAGGCCCGCCAAAAAACCGGCATCATCAACATTTACGTAGCCATTGGCCAAAAGAACGCTAAGATTGCTCGTCTTGTCGAGCGCCTCAAGCGCGAAGGCGTGATGGATCAATCAATTATTGTTGCTACCTCGGCCTCTGATGCTGCTTCGATGCAGTACCTCGCGCCATACGCCGGTGCGGCTATGGGCGAATATTTCCGTGACCAAGGCAAGCATGCGCTCATTATTTACGATGATCTTTCAAAGCACGCCGTTGCGTATCGCCAGATGTCGCTCTTGCTGCGCCGTCCGCCGGGCCGCGAAGCTTATCCTGGCGACGTCTTCTACTTGCACTCTCGTTTGCTTGAACGAGCCGCCAAACTGTCGGACGAAAAAGGTGGTGGTTCGCTCACTGCACTGCCCATTATCGAAACTCAGGCTGGTGATGTGTCTGCCTTCATCCCTACCAACGTAATTTCCATCACGGATGGTCAGATCTTCCTCGAGAGCGACTTGTTTAACCAAGGTATTCGCCCAGCCGTGAACGTTGGTTTGTCGGTGTCGCGTGTTGGTGGTTCCGCCCAGACTAAAACAGTTAAATCGGTTTCTGGTTCGCTCAGGCTTGATCTGGCTCAGTTTAGGGAGCTTGCCGCCTTTGCGCAGTTTGGTTCTGACCTTGACGCCGATACTAAGGCGCGCATTGCCCGTGGCCAACGTCTGACCGAGCTGCTCAAGCAGCCGCAGTACGCCCCGCTCTCCGTTTGGCAACAGTCGGCCTTAGTGTACGCAGGTACTCAGGGAGCTTTTGATGAATTACCGCTAGAGCGCATTAAGCAAGCCCAGACCAAATTACTAGCAGTGCTGCATAGCGAACACAAGAAAGACATGGAAGAGCTTGATAAGGGCACCGATAAGGTTGAGGGCAAAGTTGCCGAGCACATCCTGAAGGTTGCTAAGCAGATTGCGCAGGACATGCAGAAGGATGAGAGCAAGTAATGGCTGAAAAGTGGTCGTATATGGGAAGTGTCCCCGAGCGATATAGACTGGGGCGGATTGACGTAGATCGTGATCAGACTGACATTGCCATGTATGTAGCTGGACTCTTAGGTGATGTTTACCCAGAGTCAGACGGAATGGTAGAAACGTTTGATGCCAAAATTGATCATTTTGCCGCGACCACTGCTATGACGAGAGAGATTGTTAACGGGCCTACGAGTGAGACTAAGCTAGAAGTTGACCAGGCCGAGGACTGTATAGCCATGGTGGGAATCGAGGCCGTGATGGCAAGCAGACGGGCTCGACAAGCGAGGCGAGATGGCTAATACACAAATCCTCCAGCGCCGCATCAAGTCGGTTAAAAGTACTAAGCAGATTACCAAGGCTATGGAACTTGTAGCGGCTTCTAAGATGCGCCGAGCGCACGAAGCCACGTTGCGTTCGCGTGCGTATCGCAACGCCGCGCGCGAGATTCTGGCACGATTGGGCGAACTAGTTGATATTACCACTCACCCGCTCTATGCTCGTCGGTCAGTGTCTCGCAAAATCGTCATTGCCATTACCAGTGACCGTGGGCTAGCGGGTGCATACAACAGCAATGTGTTTAAGACGTTTGTGAGCGCAACCAAGCAAGACCGGGCAAACGGCACCGAAGTTGCGGTGATTGCGATAGGCCGTCAGATGGCGCGGTTTGTCGCTCGCTTGGAGGGCGTAGAGCTACTAGCAGCCTACGAAAACTTCCCAGACAGCCCAACGCAAGCTGACGTGCAGCCAATTATGGAAATGATTACGGATGCATTTAAGGATAAAACCTGCGACCAGGTTGACCTTCTTTATACCGATTTTGTTTCGGCCGTCACTCAGCAAGCTAAGATCGAAGTTTTGTTGCCTGCGATTGCGGAACCATCTGAAGTAACACGCGAGGATTTGGACGATGCAGTCTTTGAACCCTCCCCTGGAGCTGTCCTTAACGGTGTCACTCCGCGGCTCATCGAGGCGCAACTTTTCCAGGCGCTATTAGAATCTAACGCTTCCGAACACTCCATGCGCATGCTGGCGATGAAGAATGCGTCAGACAATGCATCTGGACTTATTGATGATCTGACACTTGCGTTTAACAGTGCCCGCCAGGCTGCTATCACTCAGGAACTGGCGGAAATTACCGGCGGCGCGGAGGCGATCGCATGAGCGGCGTAGAGGGGTTGCAACCCAGCACTGAAACGGCAGACAGCTGGCATGGCGATGATGAGCGGCACGGACCCTATGAAGCGCACCATCCAGGCGAAGTCGCTGAGCCATTCGCCAAAGATCAACAATTGCGCCTCTGGCGAGCAGACGAAGAAATCACATTAGATCACAATCGAACAGGAGAACAAGAATGAGCCAGACAGCCAAACAAACCAATCATGTC
This sequence comes from uncultured Candidatus Saccharibacteria bacterium, assembly GCA_964536005.1. Classification (GTDB taxonomy): domain Bacteria; phylum Patescibacteriota; class Saccharimonadia; order Saccharimonadales; family JBPEXE01; genus CAZHXE01. The sequence goes on along the minus strand of CAZHXE010000049.1, from coordinate 2,697 downwards.
GGTAGCGTCACACAGGTGGTGGGCGTGGTGGTTGATGTTCATTTTGACGACAAGCTGCCGCAAATTTATAACGCTATCGAAGTTGAAATCGCAGGCAAAACAACACTGCTTGAAGTTGCGCAGCACCTGGGTGAGCATGATGTTCGTACAATTGCGCTTGGCTCGACTGATGGCCTGGCACGTGGCAGCAAGGCTGTTGACACTGGCGCGCCTATCTCGGTGCCAATTGGCGATGCGACGCTTGGCCGTATGTTTAACGTCATTGGCGAGCCGATCGACGGTAAGGAGATGAAGGTTGAGCAGACCGCGCCAATTCACCGCACACCCCCTGCTCTATCTGAACAATCCGGCGAAGTAGAAATTTTTGAAACAGGCATTAAAGTCATTGACCTGATCGCACCAATGACAAAAGGTGGCAAAGTTGGCCTATTTGGTGGTGCTGGCGTGGGCAAAACCGTGCTCATTCAGGAACTCATCAATAACATCGCCAAAGAGCACGGCGGTCTATCGGTCTTCTCTGGCGTTGGCGAACGTACACGCGAGGGCAACGACCTTTACCACGAAATGAAAGACTCCGGTGTCATCGACAAAACTGCACTCGTATTTGGACAAATGAACGAGCCGCCTGGATCACGTCTGCGCGTTGGTCTAACAGGCTTGACCATTGCCGAAGGTTTCCGCGATCAAGGCAAAGACGTGCTGCTGTTTGTCGATAATATCTTCCGCTTTACGCAGGCAGGTTCTGAGGTTTCTGCTCTCCTTGGCCGACTACCTTCAGCAGCCGGTTACCAACCGAACCTTTCTACAGAGATGGGTGCCTTGCAGGAGCGCATTACATCAACCAAGGCAGGCTCTATTACCTCTGTGCAGGCTGTGTATGTGCCAGCCGACGACCTTACTGATCCGGCCCCGGCTACTACCTTTACTCACCTCGACTCCACTATTGTGCTTAACCGTGCCTTAACCGAGCTTGGTTTGTATCCGGCGGTTGACCCGCTCGACTCAAATTCGACCATTCTCGACCCAGAGGTAGTTGGTGAAGAACACTATAACGTAGCGCGCGAAGTGCAACGAGTGCTGCAGCGCTACAAAGACCTACAAGACATCATCGCCATTTTGGGTATGGAAGAGTTATCTGATGAAGACAAACAGACAGTGGCCCGTGCCCGCCGCATTCAGCGCTTCTTAACCCAGCCATTCTTTGTGGCCGAGCAATTTACCGGTAACTCCGGTGCGTACGTACCGCTCAAAGATACCATCAAGGGCTTCCGCGAAATCCTCGACGGCAAGCACGACAGCAAAAGCGAAGCTGCCTTCTATATGAAGGGCGATATTTCGCAGGTTAAAGACGCGTAAGACGTAAACCTAAAGACAAGAGAATATAAAGCATGATCACATTCGAGCTCGTAACTCTATCTGGCGTAACCTTCAGCGATGAAGTGTATGAGGTTATTTTGCCGACAGAAGATGGCATTATCGCGGTGTTTCCGGGGCACATGCCACTGGTTTCGTTGGCGGTGCCTGGCGTGGTGAGTGTGCGACGTAACCAGTCTGACTCTGACTCCAAGCTAGAGCACTTTGCTTCAAATGGAGGCGTAATTGAGGTGAATCATCACATGGTTCGCATGTTAGTAGACGAAGCCGCCCACGAAGCGTCGATTATTGAAAAGGAAGTTGAAGAGGCGCTGGCACTTGCACGCACGGAGGCTCAAGCAGCCAAAGACCAAGTCTCGCTCGATAAAGCTAACCAGATAATTCAGATGCACCAGGCAAAGCTTAAAGTTGCCGAGCTCAAACGCCGCCGCCGCGCCTAGATTTTACTGAATCAGCGCGTCATCGGCAGCGATACGCGCACTGCCGCTAAACTCTCGACCGCTGTACCGTAGGTTGCCTTCGGCTACGCTCAGGCTCCAATCGGTATCGCCTATTACTGAGGTGTACTTGGTCTTGCCACTCACACTTCGCTCCGCGTTACGAACTTCAAATGTCCACGGCTCGGATTGTGCCACATTAACTTCCAAGGTTCCAGAGAGCTGCTCGAAGGCAACGAGTGCCGAATTCAACGACGCAACGTCAATATGTGTTCCGGGCAACAGAGTAATACTTGAGTTTTGGCCAAGGCGTAGCGTTGCTTTAGACTCGATGCCGGTCGCAACTTGAGCGCCGGGCCTTAACTCGGTACTTGCATTAATAGTTTGCCAGTTCACACCGTTGTCGTTGCTGACTTTTGTTTCACCCACGACTGGCGAGAGGTTGGTGGTGATTTTTTCGAGGTATGCCGCATCGCGCTTGCTCGTGGCGTTCATTTTGCCTATACCAAGAATGGTGATAGCGCCAACTATCAGCACGCTGAGTGCCAAAACACTAAAGATAAGCTTGGTTTGTCGATTATCATCGTTGCGCTCGCCTTTGAGCGAGGGCGTTGAATTGGGTAAGGAATCGAGGTTTGGGGCGTCGGGCAGCTCAACCTCTGGTGGGGCGATGAGCATTCCTTCGTCTTTTGGTGCTGTTCTAAGCATAACTGTTATGCATCTAGTATAACGAAGCATAACCCAGTTTGCGAGTTTGCTTTCGATTTACCCTTAAAAGTGCTATCATCTCTCTATTAATTTCAATATAGCCCATGTCCGAATCCGAGTATCGCCCAAATAAACTGCTGTGTGTTGTCGCACACCCCGATGACGTTGAGGTAACCAT
>CAZHXE010000048.1:0-8955 GCA_964536005.1 uncultured Candidatus Saccharibacteria bacterium | reverse complement strand
GGTGGTCAGGTTATACACCCAGCACATTTCAATCACCGATCCGGCATCGCTCCAAGCGCTCATGTGGTCTTGGATCCAAGCGTCTAGGCCGTTTGCCGTGGGCACCCAGCCCCATTCGCCAATCATGAGGGGGATATCTGCATTAGTGCTAAAGGTTTTGTACGGTGCAATGTATGTGGCTAGCTGGCTGCGGGTAGTGGCGGTGGAGGAATAGGTGGGGGCGGGCGATGAATCGGGCACGACCATTGGCCCACCCTGGTAGGTGGGGTAGATCATGCCATTCCATTGGCGGGCCTGAGCAGTTGGGTTGCTGGCGGTGGCGCCAGTGATGCCCACAAAGTAGTCATGAAAGTCGATAATTACGTTACCACCCACGCTGTCATACGCATTCGGGTTGGCGTCTATGGCATTTGGGTTTTGGAATGAATCGTCGTAAATCGGCGTGGCAGCGGCGTAGCCGTAGGCTACAAAGCCAATCCAATCTGGCGCGTAGCCGGGCGCCCGGAACCAACCTATCATAGTGCGCTGGATGCCTTCCAGGTAGGGGATGGAGTTATTGCCGTTGCGGATGGTAGCGTCATCCAGTGGCGGTTCGTTCAGGCCAAAACCAAGTACAGACTTGGTGTACTTAGAGCTTGCCGGGTTACCGTAGCGGTTGGCCAAATACTGCGTGATGGTTTGGCCATAGTGCGAGTATTTTTCCATCTCCGAGCTGTAGGCGCTGGCCCAGGCGGGGTAGCGGCCTACGTTCAGATGTAGCTCCAGCTGAGTGTACATGCCCGCGTTTTCGGCACGGGCGATGTGCGTGTCGAGGTTGGCGATTGCCGCTGGGTTGATGGTGCCTTGCGTCAGCTCAAAATCATCCCAAAATATTACGGCGCGGTTGATGGTGCCGCCCGCGCTGGCAATGTCATCAAAGTTAGACTGCGTCCACACAAAGTCTTTTGCCAACTGCATGTTAAAACCTTTTAGTTTGGGCATAACCTGGCCGGTTTCATCAACAATGGTGCGTCCTTGGGCGCGCAGGCGGGACGGGAACGCGCTGCTGTTGGCCTCAAACGTGATGGCGCTGCCGCCCGATGCGGTTGCGTCGCTCACAATTTGAGTGTTGCCTTCCAACGTGCCACTTTCGGCTTCTGAAATGGATGCGTTTGTGGCTGCATTGCTGTTAAATTTAAGGGCTGTACCTATGACAGCAAAGATGAATACGAAGCCAATTATGCGGCTGGTTTGGGAGGTTTGTTTTAGGTAGTTGAGCATGTTGTGAGTTTTTGAGTTACGGGCGATTTTGGCGTAAATTAAGTTGTTGATTCCATTGTAACTGAACTGCACTTTATTCTGTAAGTATTATGAATCTCAATAGGTAATGATATATACAAAATTAAACATTTATGTTATAATTTAATGGATCTATTCGCGAGCGTTTCATCGTACCTTCTACTGGCCCAAGGAGGCCCTTAATGTTCAGAGGTTGGACCCCGCCTTGGAGCGTAAAAGTTATTACGCTCAACACGGCAGACGTGCGAAGGCCGGACGATCCGAGCCTCCAATGGAAGCTCGAAGCATCGTTCAGACATAACGATTTCTTGATCGTTGCGCGAACCTTGCGCTTTGGTGGTACGGAAGAGCTGGTAGTGCGGGCGAGCAACAAGTGGGCGCTCGATTACTTCATCCGAAAGGGAAAGATACGGACTCATCCGCGTCTTCTACGGATGGTCGTGACTGGCCCGGGCTACAACGAGGAAATCAACCAATCGCAGATGCGAACTTGATCACGCCCCCAGGGCCTCGCTCACCGCAAACGCGGTGGGCAGGCCGCTGGGGGCTTTGCAATTGTAGACACGTAGTAAACACTAGTATAAACATTAATTTTATTGTATAAATAACTTGATTTAGACGCAATGCCACCCGTAACTTCTGACATACCAAGGAGGTGTGCCTATGCGGGCACATGAAACAATTGTTGGTCTAATGGTTCATGAGGCTAATGATGGGCAAATCGAACCTGCGGACAGCGGCAAGCACCCATGGAGGCTTGTCGCCATACTGCTGAAGGGGAGAGGCCATGTGGGTGAGGATCGTTACGAACACATCATGGCTATGGCCACGTCGCTGGCTGCGCTCATCAGCTACATGGAGGTGGAGACAGAGTTAATGGGGCGAGTGTATCGCCTCACCATCGTTGATACGCGCAACGCGTAGCTTGGTATCCCCGGCTCACTTTGCACATAAATCACGCCCCGCGGCCCGCACGCAACGCGCTCCAAGCGCACGTGCGGGCACGGGGCTTTGCAATATAAGTATATTTTCGACAAATTTATGATATAGTTTCTACGATTTAGCGCAATGATGCACTAAGTAGCGCTGTCCGCCGTACCCTATCCGATTAGGAGGCAACGATGCCCCCACACGAATCAATACCTGGTCTGTGGCTCATTCGGCTGAATTCACTCGGAGTCAACGAGCCAGAGGACCCCAGCCGCCCATGGAAGTTGGAAATCGCCCTGCTGCCTGCCGGCTTCGTGGGATTTACCTTCCTCTGCCTATACGGATTGGTAGAGGAATTGGTGCTGCAAGCCCTCTCGCGTGAAGCCCTCATCCAGTTCGTCATAGAAAGCGAATGTCTCTCGGACCCGTTGCTATCCAAGATAGAGATCACGGGCCCAGATGGCTCCACAGAGGAAGTCACCTACGAATCATTGCGAAGCTAAACACCACATGCCCCCACGAGCTCAGCTCGGCGCCACGCGCGCCGAGCGGGCCTGGGGGCTTCGCAATTTTTGCATATTGTGCTCTCTATGGCCTTCGTCCGGTTATTGAATTAGCTTTAGTACAGTCTTCTTATTGCCTAACTTGGTTACGACAGTAGTATTTTCAAGAATTGTTTTGCAATTTTCATGGGTGGCTATCTTGCTCCAGCCTTTTGCTCCGACTGCGATATGAGATTTTTCGTATACCTGAATTGTGGTCTGCGGATGCACCATATGATCTGCCGTATTGAGCTTTTCTAATAGCCGCTGAATTGCTTCCGCAGATACGACATAGTGCGCTGCTTCTACACAAGCATGAGCCAAAGCATCATTTGTCACTAGATTCTCCGGGCTCATTTTAAATATGGTGCTCAGGCCAACCTCACCTGCTGTACGCACAGCTTTGTCTGTTTCGGAATATATTCCAAGTCGGTCGGCGACAATTGTTTGCCACTGGCCAAGTATGCAGTATGCAAGCTGGATAAAAAGCGGGTTAAGCTCTGCGGTGTTGCCAACATCCTTTTGCGGAAAGATAAGACTTGCCGTTATGCGCTTTACTTTTACTTCATCATTGCTTGGTCGAAACACGCCGATACTACGCCGGGTATACCGCGTATCAATGGTGTGCATTTCTTCATATGCTTGCCAGGGCGTATCCTGAATAGCTTTGAGTGCTTTGCAGAGCTGGTTGTAGGATTTTGCCCAATAGGCAATTTCTTTTTCTGCAACAATTTGGTGCATCGCATTCTTTAAGGAAGATGCATCGTAATTAATGTCTAATTCTTCTAATCTGTCCAAAATTGGATCACTCAACATCTTGGGCGTCCAAATGTCGATGTGTACCAAACCGCTACCATAGGTTCGAGCCTCTAGCTCGTAGTCCAAAGAGTGCAGTAGCTGCTTTTGTCGCAAAAAAATTGTAACCTGGTGCGCAAAAAGATGCTCATACAGGTGGGCTAGTGGCACGTTTGGAGCTAGTTTTAACAGTTGAAAGTGGCTCATAGGTAATTATTTACGCTTTATAGATATAGATTGTAGCAGGCCACACCTTAGCATAAAACTAAGGTGTGGCCCAGGTTTGCGGCTCTAGAACTCAGCGCCGCTTACCACCACCATTGCCACGGTTGCCCTTGATGGAGTCGTGATGATTCCTTGATCCCTGAATGCGCTTTGCTTTCCGGCCTGAGTTGCCACTGCCTGCTGGCTTGCCGAAGAACAGCTCGTCTACCTTGAACCCCGGGCGCTTGGCTTTGCCACCTTTGGTCATTATTACCTCTTAGGAAGTTCAGAAGTGCAAAAGTGCACTAGTGCGGATGGGTGCAGCAACAAGTGCGAGCCTCGTTACCTAGGCCAAATGTACTGGCGTTCGGCTTAGAGTAGGATGAGAAATGAAAGTTGGTAAAAATAACAGGATTTGTCGCAACGATATTCAACGGCGTAAAATACCACCATGAACTACATGTACGAAGCCGGCCAAGACGTGCCGAACAAACCATACCCAAAGCATCGTCACGAGGCGACGCACTTAATTACGCTGCAAGGCTCCATTAAGCTCGCGATAGATGGCGGCGAGCTAAAAGAATACGGCCTAGGCGACCACATTTTGGTGCCGGCCAACACCGATCACGAAGGAATTGTGGGCCCAGATGGCTGGAAATACGTGGCCGTGTGGGACGAAGACGAGGCAAAAGCGTACCAGGACGTTGATCACTAGCCCAGGGTGCGCTATAATCACTCTCGTTATGCGGGTGTAGCTCAGTTGTTTAGAGCGCGTCCTTGCCAAGGACGAGGTCGAGAGTTAGAGTCTCTTCACCCGCACCATATAAAACGCCTCACATTTGTGGGGCATTTTTATGCAATTATTTCTCGGAAGTACAGCATATATCCTGCGCATCGCCGACCAGCGTTTTGAACATGAAAGTTTGATGAAATTGAATCCTAACGGATGCTTTTACAATGATAATTTGTAATTGTCGCTCATGCTTTGGCATAATACTATCAATATTAAATAATAGTGAAAGATATTAATGAATAAACTTACATTAAAGAAACTAAACCAGATTACACTTGGACTCGTATCGGTGCTTGTTGCACTCGCCACGCCTCTTGCAATCACAACCTCAGTACACGCAGTGGGTGATGATCAAAACGAACGTTATTTCGCACTCGGTGACTCAGTGGCTGCCGGCTATGGTGCAGGAGCGCTCGCTTCGTCACTTTATGCGACTCCATGTGAGCGTACTACAGCCGCATACCCGGATGTCATTACTGCTGCAAAGAACTTTCAACAGTGGAACTTATCGTGCACAGGTGCGACTGCAGCAGCTGGCTTAAACGGTCCGCAGACACGCAAGGGCGTGACTATGCCATCTCAAATTAGCCGACTCAACAACCTCAAGAAAAAGCCGGAGCTCGTATCGCTCACCATCGGTGCCAACGATGTTCATTGGTTTGATTTCATGGCAGCCTGCCTTGGTGGTCCAGCCGACTGTGATACACCAGCGAATACAGCTGCTTTTACCAGCTTCTTGAATGCGGCTACACCGCAAATTTCAAGCGCTGTACAAGCCATCAAAAATCGTAGCCCTAAGCGCGTTGCAATGACCGGATACTACGATCCGTTCGGCCCTCTTGCTGGCCCGGTCTTTGGTTTAACTGCTGGTGAAACCACTTGGTATCGTGATCGAATTGCACAGCTTAACACTGCCTTGCAAAGTATTGCTACAAGCAAAAATGTGACATTTGTAAATATCACCTCTTTAGATGCTGCGGGTGGCGATGTCATTTTAGGCGACCCATTAACTACATACGGTTTTGCACATCCTTCGCCTACTGGACAGGCAAAGATCGCAACACTTGTACGCACAGCCGTTGGTCTTTAAGTAACGGACGACCAACCAACACTAATAAAACAGCTCTGGGCTTTTCCCGGGCTGTTTTATTTTATTCATAGTTAACTTACAGCGGCTTGCCTGGGATTTTTAATCGCAGTGATGCGACTCTAACTGTCGGCCTCATCGAAAATCAAAAAAGTCGAGAGCTGTAGTCAGCCCTTTATCCATCTCCGACACGGTTAAGGGCATAGGGTCTCTTTAGCCGTACCAAGCGAGAGAGGGCGCAAAATTTTCACCCATATAACTAAAGCTTATATTGTACTTTTTACGTTTAAACCACGCAAAATCCTAAAGAAGCGCTATAATAGAGCCCGAAATAATTAACTACCGATTGAAGGATGATTCACATGGTTACAGGATACTGCGTTAAGTGTAAAGAAAAGGGCGTTGAGGTTTCTTCGCCGGAAGTTGTTCAAACTAACAAAGGCGGATACATGGCTAAGGGCAAGCACGAGAAGTGCGGAACAACCGTTTGCGCGATGATGTCTAAGGAAAATGCCGAAAAAGCTGTTGCAGAAGGCGCTACTAAGGCTTATTAGTTCGCCTCAACCAGTACTAATAATACTGTTCAATAAAACCTCTGTTAAGCCAGAGGTTTTATTATTTCTGCGGGTTATATCTGTAGCCGTAGGGGCCATGCCGGTATCGGACATAAAATTCTCCACCCATAATGCAAGTTACATTTTCTCCTGATATACTAATCCCGATGCGGTGACCGAGAATAGGTGTTGCCTTGCAAAGGCATCTACAGTGGTGTCATGACCACTCCGCATCTCCATATTGATCATCATGAATCCACAAGAATTTATTACATCCAAGCTACAAAAAATAGCACAGCCGGTGGTTGCGGCAGACATTGGCAAAACGCCGCTCGATCAAGTAATACTCGCTCGAGTGCATTCAAAGCAATTCAGAAAGCTCAGTGTTGATCAGGCCGCCATTGACGTTGCCAAAAACTCAATTGCTATGAGCGTGCAGGCAGGTGAGCCCATTAACCTGCGTCTCGACTTTGGTGGCAACAAGTTGTGGCGGCTGGACGAAGCACCGCACATCGATTGGGGAGAGCTTTTTGCCCTCATGTACTATGTAAACTGGGCAAAGTATATTGTCGAGGTGTATGTGCCGGGTGTGCTTTTGAGTTACTTTTCCATGGATGTATGCGTTGAGCGCCTTAACGGCGTGCCGCATGAGCAAACCGACGAATATAGTAAAGACATGAAAGCCCTTTTTGCGTGGGCTGAGCAGTTTATCCCCGCGGGCGTGCGGCTCGAATACACGCGCTACGCTGATCTTTACGAAAGTCGTGATGAGTACTACCAAGAACTTGAAGCAGCAAAAGAGATTGTTATGCAAAGCTTAAATGGCAAACTTCCCGAGCTGAGCGACAAGCAAAAGGCCGCTACGGAGCTAAACGTAAAACTCAAACCAGGCCAAGCCGATGACCCAGAGTGGCGCGAAAAAGTAGAGGCAGAACACCAGTCGATCTTCTATACCAAAACCGGCGCAGTGTATATGGAAGACCCAAAGTGGATCATGCATTGTCCAACATGGTATAGCGGCTACATCGCAACTGGAAGCACCAAACGCTCACTTGCTAAGTTCTGGGCTGGAGTTGGTGCCCTAGAAGCCAAAGCTGGCGGTGGCTTTAACGAAATAATTCTGACGCCCAAGCAGCTTGAATCGGCAGAATATAGTTGGCAGGACGTACGCATTGATGGGCTAGAAGGTGAGAACTTTGGAAAAATTCGGATAGTTTAGCTGATTTTTGTACTTAAGCTGTCGCGCAAAATTGTAAGGCTGGTCCTCTTTAGCGTGCGTCATCGCGGCTACTAAACTGGAAGATTGATGCAATAACAGATGAGCACAAGCGGCAGGTTTCATTGGTGTAGGCAATGTAGGGTGGAAAGGGTCAAAAACTTATATTTGCGATAACTTCCAGGTGTATAATCATAACAAATGCCAACAACCCTAAACCTAAAACCAAAATCCAAAATCCCCACACTCATCTTTATCGCTACCTTTGCGGTAATTGGAGTAATTTTATTGTTTTATGTAAAAGCTGCTCCCTCGCCAAACGGCAAAAGCGCCGAAGCCGAATCTCCAACCAGTTCGTCGGACACATCTGTAGTCAACGACGCTACCGCCTCCAACTCGGCCTACCTTGGCTTTAATAGCGTTATGGCTGCCTCGTGTCCGAATGCCACGCATACACCCGGCGGCTCAGATGGCAATGGTGGCTGTTGGCCATACGAAGGTAATACTGGGCCGGGTGCTGGCGTAACACTTACCAATTACTCTGGACCCTGCACCTTTACAACTACAACGGTTATAGATAGCAAAAACATCAACTGTAGCGGCGGTATCGTTGTAAAGGGCAACCTGACCATTCGTAATTCTAACGTCACCGGCTACTTCGACGGCGACTATGGTTTTGACCTTGTGATAGAAGATTCGTACGTCAATGGCGGCAATACCTCAGCCCCCGCCATAGGTTATGGCGATATCACGGTACGACGCAGCGAAGTAGTGGGTGGTCAGCACAACATTCTGTGCAGCAGCAACTGTGTAATAGAAGACAATTGGCTACACGGCCAATACAATCAGCCTGGTGGTTCCTTCCATAACAACGCCTACATTTCTAACGGCGGCAGCACACACACCATTTATCACAATTCGCTCTTTTGTTCACCCACCGACAACGGCACGGGCGGTGGCTGTACCGCCGACGCTTCGATTTTTGGCGATTTTGCCACCATGCGCGATGTAACCTTTGACTTTAACTTGTTCCACGCCACGCCATCTGGCGGAGTCTGCGGCACCTTTGGCTACAACACATCCAAGCCGTTTGGCAACAACCCAACCAATATCACCGTCACCAACAACATCTTCCAGCGCGGCTCCAATAACAAATGTGGTGTGAACGCTCCTGTCACATCCTTCTTGCAGGCAAACGGCAATGTCTGGTCAAACAACAAGTTTGCCGATGGAACTGATATTCCGCCTGCGGGCGACTAGCTGTTTATTCCTTCACTAGACCAAGTTTGCTACAGTATGCTCATAACCAAGGAGCGCGCATGATCATCGACCTATCCATGCCCATCAATGAAGAGACTATAGTATTCCCCGGTGATGCCAAGCCGGTGTTTGAGCAAGCCGGAACCCTCGAAACCGTTGGGTTTATAGACCACGTTATTCATATCAACAATCATTTGGGCACGCACATTGACGCACCCGACCATATGCTCGAAAAGGGCATGCTGCTGTCCGACTACCCAATTGATCGATTTGTCTGCCAGGCCATTTGTGTCGAT
>CAZHXE010000047.1:0-8974 GCA_964536005.1 uncultured Candidatus Saccharibacteria bacterium | reverse complement strand
GCGAGACATTGGCGAGAATTCCCGGCAATTGCCTCTTCACCCTCCCCGCGCTCTTGCCGTACATGAGTGCTGCTGTGTCGTTCATGGCGGCAGGAGCCAGCACCAATAGCACCAGCAAAATGCCGTTATCGCCTAGGCGAAGCATGCCAAGGCAATAGAGCCCAATAAAGACCAGCGCCCAGTACAGAATGAGCGGCGCCGCCTTACGCATCAGACGAGAGCTGCTGAGCTCCAAGCGCTTCGGTGCGACAAACGGATGCCGCATGATCTCAGATGTAACCGCCGCAATCAGCCCTAAAACAAAAAACTGCCAGATTGTCTGGTTGATAAGCATGGCAGCTATCAAAGCAACCATTAGCAATCCGGCGATAGTCCGCGCACGCATGCTATCTTCACTCTTCGCACTAGCTTGGTTTGTACTACTACTCACGAACTTCCCCTAACTTAAGCGAGCAACTTGTAACAGTGTCTTACGCACATAATGCTACGCCAAACTCAAACTGAGTACAATCTTAACCAAACTGCAATAAACGTCCGAAGCTTAGTTCTTAAGCAGCGTAACGTGTAACTTTGTGCGCCCAAGCAGTATCGCCGCGATATTTACGAAGGACATATACAGCAAAGAAGAAGCGTAAGAACACCGCCGCCTGCACCCATTTCATGCCATAGACAAGCGGAAAGTTAGCCAACACATCGCTGCGCTTGGTCTTTAGGGCTGAGAATATGCAAAGGAGCAGCGTAAACATAACATCATATAAGAACATAGCAGCCACTAAAGCAGGGTTATTGGTGTAGTACGCAATAAGAGGCATAACAACCAAGAATACGCCTATAAAATACAGGCTTTGTAGTACCTGAAAACCAAGATACGCGTCGATCATCTGCATTCGCGCGCCAATTTTATGACGGTGCATCGACTGGAACGTACCCTTGTTCCACCGGCTAATTTGTTTCACGTAGTCTTTAAAAGTATAAGGATCTTGCGTATTGGCTTTTATCTCAGGAATATACTGAATATTGCCTAACTTCTTGCGGTGAATCTGCAGTGTAACGTCAAAATCCTCTGCCACAGTAGGCGCTTCCCAATCAAGCTGCGCAAACACGTCGGAACGAAAGATCGAAGAAGGGCCAGGAATGACCGGGATAGTGTGGAGCCACGACTGCGTGCGCCGAATCACTTCCATGCCCCACGTATATTCAAGTACACGAAACGCGCTCACATACGAACCCTCACGCGACTTTATGTAGCCAGTCGCAGCAGCAAAGGCAGGATTGAGTTTTTTGCGCAAAACTGTAAAGTACTTTTCGCCAAAGGTACTGTCGGCATCTGCGATGTGAATCCATTTATAACGCGCCACCAGCCCAAACTCTTGAACACCGAACATAATAGCCTTTGCTTTAGAGCGTTTGGTTGTACTAATAACGTTACGTATCCCCAAAATATCGATTGCGATACGAGCAGTAGCGTCCGAGCACGCATCGGCAATCACGTAAATGTCGTCTGGCTTCTGGCCCTCAGCGAGCGCACTGTTGACGGTATCAGCCAAAACCAACTCTTCGTTGTGCGCAGAAATGATCAGCGCGATGCTACGTTTAGTCATAATATTTGCCCCCTAGAGGCCCTGCTTAAGGTCATTGAGGACACGGCCATATGGCACAATATCTACGCCTTGATCAATCAGATATTGCATCTGGCGCTTAAATTCTGCCGGTGTTACGGCATAGGTCGAACCGGTTTCGTCAATCTGGTGGTAGGTTAAAATCAACCAACCGTTGTTTGCCTTGGCTTCATCTAGAAGCTTTTTGATATCATCGATAGAGTGGTCAGTCTTGAGTGTAAACGCCCGCAAATTGTAAGCGTCAAAGTTAGTAGCCGTATTAACGCCAGTGTGCGTGGTACGCAGTGAGCGATACCACTTCTTAGCTTCAGTTTTAACGGCATCGTTGGTACTGCCCAGTGGGACAGCGAGATCCTCAACGGGATACATGGTGAGCGACTCAAGCTCAGAACGAGAGTCATGCAGCTCATTTTCTAATACCTCACTGTTTTGTTGCGTGAGGTCAACATGCGAAATCGTATGCGAGCCAATTTCATGGCCATGCTGCATCATATGAACAATTTGTTCACGTGACATATAGAGGGGGTTGTCGAACGTACCCGTAATAATAAACTGGGTACTTTCGATGCCAAGCGACTCCATTACCGGAAATGCCGATTGATAGGCCGATTCCCAGCCGTCATCAAAGACAACCGAAACAACTGGCTCATCAAACACATCCGTGTCAAATTCCAATGACTTGCCGCTTAGCTTGTCATCGGCAATGAGCATGCGCTCATTTGACTGACCAGACGATTGAGACTGATTAGGCCAAAGTGTTGCAAATGCAGCGTAGAGCGGCATAGCGAACACAAAGAGCATCGCAAATAGTATGCCCGGAAGGGCTTGTAACGACTTCATGTGGTGGTTCATCCTTTTTACAGATGTAGAAGCGTGTAAATTGCTAAAGTTGGATCTATTGGTTAGATCGAACTAGGGCTAGGCCCCAAGCAGCCATAATGATTGCAGCGCCTGCAGCGATAGCAACGATAGAAGAACTACCGGTGTTAGCAAGAACAGCGCCTGTGGTTGCACCCAGAACAGTTCCGGTGCCGCCTACTACTGGTGGTGTATACATGTGTAACTCCTTACAACTCTTTAGTATGGGTGGATTATACTATAAAATTGACATTTTTGCAATACTAATTTACTTATAACAACTATTCTCGTATTTCTGTAAACAATGTTATAATCCATTCTTATATGTTTCGGGCAACGGGCTCGGGACATCGACACAAAGGAAAGTGAGGAGCCATGACGGCTCTGTTGACAGACGACATGCTCGAGGGCATCGAGACGCCCCACGAGCTCCACGACATCATGGCGGGCGTGGTCGCCGCGCTCACCGACGACGAGTTCATGAAGCTCATCGACGGCATCGATGGCATCGAGGCCAAGAGTCGCCAGATCTTCGACTACGACATGGGTTCGCTCGAGCAGTCGCTCGAGGGGATGGCCCTTCATCCCAACGAGACGCCGGAGTGCTTCTGGAAGCTCCAGGACGTGCCCGGAATGATCCGGGGCTTCCGGCGCTGGCTGTTCGTGGCCTGGGTGGGCGAACGCCTCGGCCTGATGGCGATCACCGACAAGGCCCAGGACGCCGCCTGGCACGTGGCCATGCAGCGGCCGGCCTTCTACGCTCAGCTGTGCCAGGACATCTTCGGGCGGCTCGTCGACCACGAGCCGGTCTACATCCTGAGCGGTGAGGGCTTCGCCCGGCTCGGCACGGCGGTGGCACCGACCAAGCGGCTGGAGCAGCTGCTGTTCGGCGAGGTCGTCTCCGAAGCCGACCCGCGCTGCGGCCAGGCGTGTCTGTTCGTGGACACGGCCGACGTCGCGGGTCGGTTCCAGCAGGTTCGATGCCTGCTGGCGCTGGTCTGATCCACTTCTGATGTGCAGGCCGGTTCACCCCGGCCTGCGCACAGCCCTAACGCTTCTCGCTTTCCAATTTATACTTTTACTAAGCCAAAAACCGATTTTTATATAACTCTGTTCCTACATTTGACTTTACAAAATTTTATGCTCGTGTAGTATTATGATGCCTACCAAGATATGGGGGCATTCTTTGCATAGGGGTATATCAGATATGACGACCACGATCTGCGTCAAGCTGGCCGACGATGGCGTGCAGGTCTTCACCAAGACCAACGGCACACTCAGCGCCGACTCCTTCTCCATCGACACCGGCACGTGGGACGACAACATCTGCGGCCACGCCCAGATGGAGGATCCGAGCGATCCGACCGCCGACTGGCAGCACTGGGGGCCGTACGACACGATCGGCTTCAACTTCAGGCTGATCGACACGTGTGGTGGTGGCATCGTCGAGTTCAACCTCAGCGGCAGTGACACCGACACCATCCTGCGCTGCGGCGAGAAGGAGTTCTTGGACTTCTTCGAGCAGATGCGCGAGGGCGACTTCTTCACCAAGAACCTCGAGGTCTGACCAATAGAGAGGATGGGCACGGCGCAGCGCGCGCCGTCCCACCCTCCATCTCTCACTCATATCCCTATGCAAAACTTCATTATTACCAACACGTAAGCTTATAAATTACACTTTACAGATATACGTTGCCCGCTATACTTAGCGATGTTTGTTCCAATTTTGGGGCGACAACCGATGAGAGCATGGAGATCATTAACATGAACAGAGGCAGCGAGTACAGCGTCGCCGAGATAGTGCAGTACTCACCCAAGGAAAGTGGCCTTGTACTTGTAGTGGTGCGCGAGCGCATGGTGTGCAAGGGCTTTGCGCTCCAATTCCGGCATGAGGAATGGGAACAGCTGTTGGTCTTTTTGCGGCAAGCAGATCAACCAGCCTGGAACGAGCCTCAAAACACATGGCAACCCTGGGGCGAAGGCACTATCGGCTTCGAATACCGCAAACTGGAGGGTCACTTCCTGGTAGCTCGTGCCGGCGCGCGTACGTCCTACTTGGTCACAACCAAGGAGCTGTGGCTTGCCTTCCTGGATTCGCTGCGCAGTAGCGCCGAGGCAAGGGTCACGCCCGCATAATCAGGAGCAAGCAGCAGCACTTGCGCTCAGCAGCCGAGGGTCGGACGCAGCCGATCAGCACAATCCGACCCTCGGCTGCGTCGCACGCGCCATGCCATGCTCTCATCAACCTAAAAACAGTTTTGTAATTACCTCTGATATCTTATAGAATAGTGATGTTCTTTTACCAATCCGTTGGGGATTGGCCAAGTGGTAAGGCACTGGGTTCTGGTCCCAGGATCGGGGGTTCGAATCCCTCATCCCCAGCCATGGTTTATAAGGAATATTAAAAATGAGTGTACAAATTAAAGACTGCATTTTTGAGGACAATGCCGAGAACGGTGTCTATTCAGAGTCTGGTGATCTGCAACTGGAAAAGTCAAGATTTATTGGCAATGGTCAAAACGGCTTAAAGCTGGTTGTGCCAGAAAATATTAACTTAGACGATGATACTCGACAATTGCTCAGTGAGCTGGTCGCTCAGCTGGACAGAAAAAATCCTAAATTGGTAGTGAAAATATTTAATAAAATTGCAGACAAAAGCCTAGATCTAGCGGTTGCTATTATTGCTCATTCATTGACGAAACCCTAAAGCGCTCAGTCACTTAGTGTGAGAATTCTTCAACGCCGACTAAGTACTCCTAGTTTAGGTTTGTCAGTCAAAAACTTTGAACTAGAATCTTTCTCCCCAGCCAATTAGCTCAAAATGCTATTATTACTAGTATGAAGAAATCAGATATTTTGATACTACTTGGTCTAGCTACAATTTTCGGGTTCTTTATTGTAACGGCGAATGACAGAGCTAGATACATCATTTCAGTTGCACCGGTTACGGTCGCAATTATATTCGTTTTCAGACGGCGAAAGCATTAACTTTTGTTATAAAGCCAAAATTCATGACAACTAAGCTTTCCTAAAAGTTCAAACCACATACTTCCCCCCCAACCACGTTAAAAACCGTCCTTTTGGGCGGTTTTTAACATGTTTGAGGGTTGAGTGATTATTAGAACGAGGTTCGGTGGAGCGAGCAAAGCGAGCGGAAAGGGCCGCAGGCCATTATCCTCATCCCCAAAAAGCTCAAATTGATAAAGGGCACTTCCCGCGCAAACGGAAAGTGCCAGATGGACATTACGTCAGTCGTTCCGGTCACGTTCGAGCAGCTTTTGGCTTGCCCACGCGTCCATTTTCTCCGGCGACACATCCAAGAGGGTGACGCCGTAGAAGAACAAAAATCGTGCAATTCGTCGCCAGATAACAACTGGCAACCAGCCATGCCAGTACTCACTGCAGCTGCGCATCCACAGCCACAGTGATGAACTGAGCTGTCGAAGGGTTTGATCCAACAGCCAACCGCCATCATCAACCTCTTTACGGTTCGCGTGAGCCTTGATCAGCCAGTCGAGCCACCCGAGGTGATCATTAGGGCTGACTCCCACAGCGACTTCTTCGGCCACATTTTGATGGCGACGCATGACGATTCGAAGCGGCATATACCACGGCGGCTTGTCCTGGTGCATGAAGCTAAACAGTGCCTCATCACCCAAGAAGATTGCCGCGTCAAGCCGATTATCAGCACGAATTCCGGCCAATGCAGCACGGACTTCAGCACCCAGCTTTAACCAGATACTCGACACTAGACTCCTTTGAAACTGGTCTCGGTTCTAACTTGCCCAAACAACACATCGCGTAATGTGCACATATTATGTCATTTTGTGGAACTGAATTCAACTTTTGCCCCCTTGCACATCTTCACCATTGACCGCCACGGGGCTAGAACTTACAAAAGTGTTACTTCGAACGCGTATCCCTGAGTTCGTACCTGTAGGTTGGGTACCGCGCAGAAAGCGCCACCGGGTTAAGATACACCCCCACCATAGGCATACGCGAGAGCAGCTTGTTCTCTAATACTGGCTGCCATTCCAAATTCCTACGCTTGGATGAGCGCTTAACCTTTACCTTCTTCATCACAGCACCATTAAGAATCGCGATAATCGCCGACACCGTCCACGCCTGATACGCTTCCGGGTTATTGGTGCTGAGCACTTCAATCACTTCGCCGTGGCTATGTTGGCCCGGCAAAATGGCCAGCACTCGGCCCAAATCATCGATGTACACAAATTCTGGATAACGCCTATTCTTGAGAAAAACATTCAGCAGTCTGCTCTCAAGTTGCCGCGCGAGCTTGCTAAAACCATATCGCCTCAAGCCTTTGGCAATATCATACGTTTCTTTGGGCCAAGACACATACGAACCGTGATAATCCCAGTGTCCCACCAGGTGTGCCTCACTTAATGCCCTGCTGCGCACCCCAGCATCGGTAATAAAGTCGCGTCCTACAATTGTCTCGGCTATCGCGCCCACATACTTTTTCTGCAACTCGTCGCTGAGTTCTTCGAAGAAGCCACTGTCGAGTAGCGCTGCAGGGTTGGCCGTTTTGGTATCAATCGTGCGAAGTTCGCCTGCTTCGCTAAAATCGGTGCCAAGCGCAAAATACTTTTTGTCTTCTTGCCACAAGAGTTTGATGGTGTGGTCACGCAGCTCTCGCGCTCGAGCCTGATATTTTGATTCATTCTGTTCGTCGAAGCGTCCAGCCGCCATGAGCGCATCATAGGCAAGCGCCTGTACTTCAATGGATGCGATCGGGCCGTCGTGGTTCGCCAGCGTGCCGTCTTTGTGGGTATAGAACTCGTTGGAATCTTTCCATACCTGATTCATCAACCCCTTTGGGTTAACACGTTGATACTCGAGCAGGCCGGAGCGAGATTGCTCCAGCTTCTTCTCTACCCAATCAATCGACTGGCGTACCACCTCCGCCACAGAGGCTTGGCTGTCATCACGCCGCGTCACTTGCACTTTGAGAATCTTTTCGCCGTATCTGCCGCAGTATGCATCCAAAACTCGCACAAACAGTGGCGTCGCATCAACCGACCCGTAATACGCCAGCTCTTCAGGCGTGCCACCCCACTGGCTCGATAATGTTTCGAGAATCTCCTGCGACTTCTGATTTATTTTCTTGCCATTAATATTGATGGAGCGATATTCATGGATAATTCTGCCCGGTTCTTCTTCGTTATCCTTATTTGCGACCGTGCCCTGCAAACTGGCCAGGGTCAAAATGATGTTTTTGACGAGGCGTGGCCGACTGCCCATCAGATCTTCGGCTACTTCTAAAGAATCGCGCCCAAACACTGCATCTTTAAAGAGCTTGTCAGAGCTTGCATACACGCCCTTTCCCGTTCGCGACGTGACTGAACGAAGCGCAATGGCCGGCAACGCAAGCATTGTATCTTGTGGGGATAGCGTTTTTAAGATGTTTTTCACGTTCTTAACCATAACCTGATCCTAAACGCATATGGCACTGAATTCAAACATCAAATGAAAAAACTTCGAAATGTGGATTACTTTTAGTACAGTGTTATTCATTTTTTTGTGAAAACATTTTACACTGCAAAGCTTTAGCAACATCAAACAGAGTGATATCATGTATGCAAAATGTCTCATGCTGCTCGAAAATTATTCAACTCCACCACGGCCAACCAAAAACGGCCGGTCGTATTCGGCGTAATATTTGCCGTGATTGGTATTGGGTTACTGGTTAGGTCGTTCGCCACAACCTCGCCAAATGCTAAAACCAGCGAGGCAGAAAGTTACACATCAGAGGTCGACACATTTATAGCGTCAGATGCAACAGCCTCAAACGCATCCTATCTGCAGTTTGACCAGACGCAAGCAGGTTCCACGGGCGCTGTTGATCATGGTGAAGATTTGACCGAGTCGATGGTAGGGCCGTGGACGCTCCAAGGCGTTGCAAAAGGCAGCGAAAGCCTGCAAACCATACCGGCACCTTCGCGCGGGTACTGGCGCTTCGACACACCGAGTGAGTTTATGCCATCAGGCACCTATACGTACAATAATAACCCCAGTAATCATGGCGGCACACTGGCAGCCGACACGATGATTGATGGATATTTAGTGCCTGCCGGTACTAAAGTGATTCAATTTGTCGACTTAAGCGCTTCGGATTTTTACGCGCAAGGCGTTGGTGGGACATGGTTGTTTAGGGGGGTAAGAATACGCGCACGAAGTAGCGGTACCGGTTTTGTAAATGACAACAACGCCACGTATACGCTCAATGTGCACTATGGTGACTTTGGAGGTGTGGGCCCAAACGACAACCAATCTGGGGAAGTAGCCTTTAAAACCATTGGCGGCCAGAATCATCGCTTTTTAAGAAACTACATTGCGTATGTGCCAACTGGTATCCAGCCAAACGTGCCCGGGGTTGAGATCACAGAAAATTACATAGATAAAATTACGTTTTATTATGGTGAGGCCGGACCTTGTGGCAGCGGTGGCAGTTGCACCTATCACCTTAATGGTAT
>CAZHXE010000046.1:0-9156 GCA_964536005.1 uncultured Candidatus Saccharibacteria bacterium | reverse complement strand
AGGGTGGCGGCACGTTCCGCGAGGGATTAGTTGGCGAAATCACCAACATGAATCCAATTTTCGCGACGAGCCCTGCTGATCGCGCTGCGGTTAAGCTACTCTTTAGCACGCTGTTTAAATATGACACGAACAATAAGGTTGTGGGCGATTTGGCTGAGTCGTATTCGGTGAATGCAGATGGCACTATTTATACTGTTAAGCTCCGCAAAGACGTGCGTTGGCACGATGGCCAGCCATTTGATGGTGAGGATGTGGTTTTTACTTACGAGGCCATTCAGCATCCGGACACGCGGACGTATCTACACGTGGCTTGGCGAGACATTAAGGTCCAGCTAAAAGATCAGTATACCGTCACGTTTGCTTTGCCAAACACCTTCGCGCCATTTATACATTCGCTTACCCAGGGCGGCATCATTCCCAAGCATATCCTAGGCGATCTGAATCCGTCACAGCTGCGTGGACACGAGTTTAATACCGACGGGCCCGTTGGAACTGGCCCATTTACTTTTGGAAGTTTGGTAGGTGAGGCGTCTAAGACGGTGATCGACGAACATCAACTTAGGCTTGACCGCAATATGGCGTATCACCTTGGGCAAGTCCAGCTAGATCACTTTGTGCTCTCGACCTACAGTGACCGTGAGGAAATGATAGATCGCTTTACAAGTGGCGAATTGGCGGCGATCGGCGACGCTTGGACAAACGACCGCGAGCGTCTGCTCAAAAATCCCGAAGTAGTATGGCACGACCTACCGCTAAACAATATTACGTTTGTATTTTTGAAAGACAGCGAAGGCCCGCTTAAGAGTAAGGCGGTCCGCCAGGCCCTGGCTCATGCAATTAGCCCAATCGAGATTCAGCGCAGGGTGGATGGGCGCTACGCGAGCGTAAAGGGCCCTATTTTGGCCGGAGCGATTGGCTATGACTCTAAGATTGTCCAGAAAAAATTCAACTTAGAGCGTGCCAACAAATTGCTGGAAAAAGAAGGTTGGAAGTATCGCAGTGGCGACAAGAACGATGGCTATCGTTATAAAGGCAATACCAAGCTTACGTTCAGCTTTGTTACCCAAAGCAGTAACGATTACCCAAATGTGGCGCAAACGATTCAGAAGATGTGGGAGAAGATCGGTGTATCGGTTAACCCTATGTCGGTGAGCGAATCCGAAATTCAACAAAATCACATTTCACCACACAACTACGATGCACTGTTGTTTGGCATTGAGGTCGGTGCCGACCCTGACCCATTTGTGTATTGGCATTCGTCGCAAGGAATCGCCAATGGCTTTAACTTATCTGAAGTTGAGGACCCAATTATCGACGAATCACTTGAATCTGGTCGCACAAGGATGGATCTAAAACTGCGCGAAGTGAAGTACAAGACATTCCTGGAACAGTGGGTTGACCTTACCCCAGCAATCGCGCTCTACCAACCTGCCTATGGCTACATTCAGCGCCGTGCCGTTGCAGGCTATGAACCTAACCCCGTCAATACGCCTGAAGATCGCTTTAACAACGTTTACCAGTGGCAAATCAATACGGTTGAAGGCAACAGACCGTATTAGCTATTTCTCAGTTTTTGCTTGAATAGTTCGTTTTAAAAGAAGTGGATAGTAGTGTTTTTGGCTTCACGCTTACGCTTTGAGCTGCTATCATAGTGCCTAAGGAAACAAAGAGGGTGTAACGTGTCTACAAGGAGAGTCATGTGAGTAATAAAGTTGCCCATTATCTTCAGCAACACTTGATGGGTGAGGTTACGACCAGCGCAGATGCTCTGACGTATTTCTCGACTGATGCCAGTATTTTTACCAAGCGTCCAAAGATCGTTATTTATCCGCGCAACACGGCTGATGTGCGTAAGACAGCGCGTTTCACCTGGCAACTGGCCGAGAAGGGCCATGTTTTGCCAATCACTGCACGTGGTAAGGGAACAGATTTTGGCGGTGCAGCGCTTGGCGAGGGTATCATTATGGCGTTTCCTGCCCATATGAACAAGATATTAGAGCTAGACCGCACTACCGTTACCGTACAACCAGGCGCGCTCTTTTCTAAAATTGAGCAAACCTTACATACGCATGGCCGTTTTTTGCCCCCGTACCCTGCTAGTTCCGAGTACTGTACGATTGGCGGATGCGTTGCTAACAATGCTTCTGGTGAGAAGAGCATTAAGTATGGAGCGATGGATAAATATGTCGATAGCCTACATGTGGTACTTGCCAACGGCGAGCTCATCAAAACTGGTCGTATTAGTAAGCGCGAAGTAGAGAAGCGCAAAGGCCATGACACGTTTGAAGGTTCGATTTACCGCCAGATTGATACGCTGTTCAATGACAACGCTACGCTTATTGCCGAGAGCAAGAAAAAGACATCCAAAAACACCGCAGGCTACGCGGTTTGGGATGTGATGCATAAGGATGGCAGCATTGACCTGACACCATTATTTATTGGTGGTCAAGGCACCCTAGGAATCATTACGCAAGTTACGCTCAAGACAGAGGTGCATAACCCAAACACTACGCTTCTTGTCGCCTATTTTGACGACATCGCCGCAGCCGAGACAGCCATTGGATTAATCGCTCCGCTCAAGCCAAGTGCGCTCGAGATGGTTGACCAGCATTTGCTTAACTTTGTGCACGAGAATCATCCAGAGCAGCTCCGCGGAATCGTGGGCGAGCCATACCCAAAGATCGTCTTGCTTACCGAGTTTGACGACAGCAACGACCGCACCCAAAAGCGCAAAGTCAAACGTGCACGCAAGATTCTACAAACACATGCCTATGAATATCGCCTCACCAAAGACGAGCACGAAAAAGAAACCCTGTGGAAGATCCGCCATTCCGCCGCGGCTGTACTGTGGCAGTCTAAGGGTGGAGCAAAAGCTTTGCCAATTATCGAAGATGGCATTGTGCCGCGCGACCAATTTGGAAAGCTCCTCGAAGGCACGTATGCGATGCTTGATGAATTTGGCCTGGATAGTTCTATCTGGGGTCATGCCGGTGATGCTAATGTTCACCTTCAGCCCTTCCTCGACCTCGGCAAAATTGGTGATCGCCAGAAGATATTTAAGTTAATTGATCGCTATTACCGCCTTGTGCTAGATTTGGGCGGCTCGACCAGCGGAGAGCACAACGACGGTGTATTGCGCGCGCCGTATCTGCCAATCGTGTATGGCCATGAAATGTATAAGTTGTTTGAGGCTATAAAAGAGGCATTTGACCCTTATGGCACGCTCAACCCAGGCGTAAAAGTTGGTGTTAATCTTAAAGATTTGCCTAAGTATTTGCGTAAAGAGTATTCATTGCATCAGCTCTTCGACCACATGCCACGCACCTAAGTTTACGCGCTGGCATTTTTACGAACATCCGGCTATGATACAACACAATTAATGTGGCACTGTTTGCTGTCCGTGCCTGTTAGGTTTTATGTCGGTAACTACGTATCCTGATTCGCAAATTGTAGATGAACATGACAATCCGATTGGTCAGATGCAACTGCCTGAGGCTTTGCGCGCTGGCAAAATTTTGCGAGTTGCGCGCGTATTTGTTATGAACTCTAAAGGTCAGATGCTCTTGCAGCAGCGTGGGCCAGCAGTGTTGTCGCCTGGTTTGTGGTGCGAGTCGGCCTCGGGTCATGTTGATGTGGGGGAGAGCTATCTACAGACCGCCGAGCGCGAGCTAGAAGAAGAAATGGGCATAGCCGGTACCCCGCTGAAAGAAGCGTTGTATATGTTCCTAGAAGAGCGCGGCGATGGCTGGAAGGTAGGCAGATTCAACACGCTCTATACATGCGAGTATGATGGTGGGCTTAAAGTGCATGATCCGAGTGAGGTGTCTGGGTATCGCTGGGTTGAGCTGGCAGCGCTCGACCGTGAGGTGCATCAGACGCCCGCTGCTTTCACAACTGGATTTGTGCCAATTTACACTAAGTATCGCAAGGGATGAGCGCTATAACACCACCCATAGCGTAGCCATTATAGTTATCCACACTAGCGGTGTAAAATTGACCTTTGCGCTCGCCGAGCTTAATCGCTATACTCAGGTCTACCAGTTAAAGCTAGAGGGTAGCTGTGGAATCCGGTGCGCACACTGATATATCGTCACGTGTCAGTCCGGAGCTGTGCCGCAACTGTAGTCTCGTCAAGGCCCGCGCTACGAGAAAGCCAGAACTTCGCTACACCTCTTTTCATCCCGAGCAGGATATAAGAGTATGACAATTGATTTTTTCAGCTCATGTCCGCGCGTGGGCAGGAGTTTTTAAATGGAAACTCTGCTTACCCGGCCATTTGCTGAAGCTAAACAACATGTAGAAAATGCTGCACCCGACGTTATGCGCGAGGTGTGGCTGGCTGAGCTCGATGCAATAGCCGATGAGCCAGTTGGCGATGTGTCGCTGATTCCGAATGTGCTGCATGAGCGCAATATTCTTGCGTTGGATATTACGAGCGAGCCAGCTCTCGCGAAAGTGTTTGCCACGATGCACCGGCATGCGCGCGAGCTGGCTGAGGCTAAGAAAGAACACTTCTTCCACGGAGACAACCCGCTTGAGCACACGCATGCTATGCGCGACACCCTTGGGTATTACAGAAGTCTGGTTGAAGCAAGGCGGGCCGGAGCTTCCGAGGAAGAACTTGCCTCACTGAACGACGTGGCCAGGTTTAACACCGAGACAGCCTTTTTAGAGTTCTATAACAAATTTACCTTCGATGTTGGACTCAAGCGCCGCTACGCCATTCACGAAGAATTGGGCGTGGTCGATGGCCCGCACGACTTTTCAGCTATGTTCGAAAATTATCTTTCTCCCGTGCAGGATGAGTCGGAAGTACGCCGAGGCTGTAATGAAGTAGCATTTGTTGGTTTGGTTGAGTGGCTGGCTCGTCAGCCTGCTGCCGAACACTTGGCAGTTGTTAAGTTTTCTTTGCGCAATCAAACGCCCGGGGTTAAAGGCGGCTATGTGCCCGAGATCGACAAGATGCAGGTGCAGTTTAGTCGTTTTGTGCTAGCAGACGAGGGCATAAACCCTTCGCAGGACCCAGCTATAGGTGATATTGCCCTCGAGACTCAGCCGTTCTATATCAACGGCCTTGCCTATGACGAAGCATTTATTAATCGGTTTTTGCGCTCGATCGGAGCGTATAGTGGCGAAGTTGATATGACCCGCGCGGAAATTCACGGTCACCCGATCATGTTGGACACGAGGATCATTCCAGATGGCGCGGCGTTTATGCGACTGCTCGATGAATTTTACGAATTCGAGACGGGTAGAGTCATGATGCTTGGTGAGCCTGCCGAGGTTAACCCTGACATTACGTACGATAATTTGGAGGAAGTTGTGGCAGAGCGCAGGGCTAAGATCGCATCAGCCGTCGATCGCATACACCAGGTTTCCGATGATCTTGCTGAGTCTGGCGCGGAAAGTCTTGTAGTCGATGTTACGCTTGAAGATTTGCGTAAAAAGCACATGTTTGACATCTGCAAATTAGACCCAGCGCAAGCACTAATTGCGTTTAACGAGGAGACGTATCAGGGCATTCTTGCAGCAAAGCAGCTTGAGGCCGAGGGGCGCACGAGTGAGGCGGGTGGGGTGTATAAGGCAACGCTCGAAAAAGCTCCGGATACCGGTGGCTGCGGCGAGGCGTGTGGCCTAAAAGCTGTGTCGCTGAGTGGTAATAACCAAGAGAGTATGGCGGCGGTAGCACGGGCGCATCTGGCAGCCGATCTAGGGCTTAAAACCTTTAAAAACGGCAAATTTTACGAAGATCAAAAGACGCAGTGTGGCGGCTGTGGGTCAAAAGGCATCTTGCGCGGCGCCAACGGTGCGATGTGTATCGATGGTTGCGGTAAGCTAATTGTCGATGGCGTCATAAAAGATCCTTGGAATACGCTGGCCGAAGAGGCATCGGCCTGGTTGGCGTGGCGTACCGAGCGCGAGCCGTTATTTAAATCGATTGGGAGGGTGTTGCGTGAGTTTGCCTTACGGCAGGAGGCGATTGAGGAGCGGCGGAAGTTGGCTGAGGAATAATATTATCTTGGGGTCGGGTGACCCTGCAGCGGGCTTTTGTGCGCTGCAGGGTCACGGCGGTTAATGCTGCTCGTTCAAATCCGTAACTCAGTCAGCTGGGTTCCACATCACAGAGTTACCGGCAGCGTACGGGCCATATGCGGCAATCCGCACGTTAGGCATTTCCTCGGTTATCTTGATCTCCGGTGTGTCATACGGACACACCGCGACTGCCTTCATGGGGCCAAGTACGACAATTTTGAAAAGCTCTGGATCGGGGATACGCAGCGTTAGCTGACAGTTGGAAAGATCCTCGACAAATTGTTTCAAGAGAGCCTCAAACTCGAGAACGGCATCAGGAACTCTGCCGCCCATAAAGAAATCATCAAGGCCAGTTAGGTCAACACCAAATGGCTCGCCTTGGCCTATGAGCGTAAGTGCAAGCGCTTCTGCCAGATTTTGTTCGATCCTTGAAAGGTACATATTGCCTCCCCTTCGGAGGGTAGTTGAGTCATTAGTCCGGACAACAAAAACCTCTTTTGTTATAACAAAACTATAACGTATGTACAATCGTAAGCATATTTACAACAGATGTATATGGTTATATAATATGCTAGCTACACATGGTGTGTGGTAGTTGCTCACTGCATCGGCACCGAGGAGGTCCATCATGAGCGAAGAGGGTAAGCTGCGAGTTTTGTGGCTCAGTATCATTGACGACATCATTGCGATCAGCATGCGTCATCCACATGGTATGCGTGATCTATCAGTTTCGGCACCCTTGCTGGTAGAAGGTCCGACATGGGAAGGAATGCCTGACGCAATCCAGCGTGACAGCGTGGAGCTGTTGCGTATCGTCGGCGTCATCAAGGTAACCTGGAGCTTGAATCACGGTCTCACCGTCATTAAAGCGCCGGTATTTGGCTGGGACGAGGTGCTGCCTGGGATACTAGATGTGGTGCTGGGGCATATACCCTTGCCACAGCGAGAACCAGGCTTTATCGACATTGTTGGCTTGCACAAGCCGGGTCGTGAGCACGCGGACTTGCTATTGCAACATCTAATGAGGCAACGAAATCGGGTGTCCTTCAGGGGCTTTTACCATGACTTGGCTGCAAAGGCCGAAGCGCTAGGTGGCGAGTCATGAGTCCGGCCGAGGAAGGACATGAGCCCGACGGTCACCTGGCTGAAGTTGGCGGCCAGTCTGGCAAGCGCCGTGTCATTCTGGATCCATGGCAGCCCCGTAAGTGGTGGCGTCGTGGCATAACTTCCTCGACAACTCATCTGGAGTCGCATCAGCACTGGCTGTAGCAACTATTCGTTGGTAGACCCCGCTTTTGCGGGGTCTACCCTGAACTTTTATCATTTGAAATTTGTGGTTGTAGCACCGAGGGACGAACGCACGATGGCAGACTAGCTGTCGCTATTTCATCATTTGCTTTATTCTTCGCAATCACACTTTTAATAGTACAAGCATATTGTTTAGGGACTCGAACTCATTTTGCTCGCTCGGCAACATTTTTATGCCACTGGCATCAAAATGCTCGCTCAGCCAAGCAAAGATTCCGTGAACGCCCACTGGGCATTCACGCCGTCTCGGGTTTGACACAAACTACATGCAAACAAAAACAACCGTGCTGAGTGGGCGCTGAGGGACAGCGGCTTCGCCTTTTCCGCTCGCACGAAATGAAAACAAGCTTTCATTTCTTAGCCCGCTATACGGGAATTATTTTTGACCCATGAAAGTGTGGGCGCTGAGGGACGAACGCACGATGGTAGACTAGCTGTCGCTATTCCACCATCTGCTATATTCTGTACAAATCAGGGATTTGACAGAATTCTGAACCCCCTTCGTGGGTTCAGGCCCCTCAGCGCCCACGGCAAATAAAAAACACCCACGTATGGTGGGTGGTTTTTATTTGGTGGGCGCTGAGGGACTCGAACCCCCGACCCTCTCGGTGTAAACGAGATGCTCTAGCCAACTGAGCTAAGCGCCCGTGCGTGTCGATTTGTACCTGCATATAAATCAGGTAAATCGAAAGCAATCATAGCAATGTTTTGTGAAAAAATAAAGCCCCAAGCTAGACACCGCTTATGCTTGCGATTTTACAGATGGCGTATACAATGTCCTAAGATAAGAATTACCGCAATGAATATGCCTGAACAAACAAACCCAGATATGCGCCGTGTTGCTAGTTGGAATATCTCGAATGGATTAACTGATCCAGCTAGGCTCACGGCCATCGCTGAGGCTATTCGCGAGATAAACCCCGACATCATGGTTCTGCCCGAAGCATTTGATACCCACAAAGATGATAACGTTGAGCCAGCAAGTAAAGTGTTTCAAAAGATGGGCTACGAGGCCAGATTTATTGGCTACAAAGATGCCCGACCGGAGCTGTACCGAGTAGGTGGTGTGCCGCATCAAGCACTGTGTGTGCTTGGCAGGTTTGCGACTGGCGCGGCTGTAGAGCGAATCCGTTTTGGCGAGCGTAATGCAGCCATGATATTTCTACATGAATTTGGCGGGCATGTCCTAAGCATCGCCGGTGTGCATTATGATGACCGCAGGGAAGAGCTTCGTCTGCCTGCCGTACGGGCGACAATTGATGCCGAGCCAGACTTGATAATCGGTGATTTTAACATGCATCCTACTTCGGGCTGGGTCCAATATGTTGCAGGTTCTTACGCCTATGATGCCACTTTGCCGTTTGTACCGCTCCCTCCTAGATGGCGCAGCTTGGCCAAGCGGTTTGGCTATATGGCAGATGGCAGAGGCATGGAATTACTTGCCGATGCAAAATATCACGACCTTGACCCAAGTAAACAGCCAACCATGAAGCTTGGCGGAAGAGCAATCGCGCAACTTGATCGAGCTATGTTAAGAGAAGGCGCGCCCGCCACAGCATCAGCTACGCAAGTATACGATTTTGCCCCGTCAGATCACCGCGCCATCAGCGTGGACTTAACCCCAGCCGCCTAAACCGATTTACATCTGGCAATACGAGGCTAAATGCGCTACAATTAGCGCCGGTAAACACCAACTTCCGTGCGCGAGTGCTGGAATTGGTAGACAGGCCAGCTTGAGGGGCTGGTGTCCTTCGGGACGTGGAGGTTCAAGTCCTCTTTCGCGCACCAAAATTAGAGCCCTAGCGTAAGCTAGGG
>CAZHXE010000045.1:0-9222 GCA_964536005.1 uncultured Candidatus Saccharibacteria bacterium | reverse complement strand
GGCCAACACGGTTTCGTTAAAGCGCTTGTAGGCTGTGGTTAAGCGGTTAACTTTGGCAACCAGGGAACATGTAAAGTTGTCGGCATAAAAAGCTGTCGAGTGCTCAACCAGCTTGGCGAATGCCCTATGTTCGAGGTCGCGCACCACTTTTGGTTCAAGGTGGTTGTACGTCACCATCATCACGCGCCCGGAGACAAACTTAAGTATCACTGTCCCAATTAAATACCTGACTTCGGGCATAAAGTCATCAAAAACCAGGCCTTGGCTCTGCACCTCGCTGAGTTTCTGGATTATTAGGGCTACCACGAGGGGCAGCAGCACGCTGTCTGCTAGCACAAAAAAGGTGGCGGCTATTTCGCTGGCTATAAGCAGCCATTTGTAACGCCAAGTTGCCCGGACAAAGAGTTTGAATACAGAAGTTGCCATTGCCCGATTGTAGCACCCATAGCTGTTGGTTAAAACGGAAGTTGAGTTTAGTAGATACGTAATAAAATGTGACGTTACCCGGACCGGCTCACGATTCCTGCAATAGGAATGTGATCCGGCCCGGGCGTATGCACCGTCAGTTCCGATCCTTCGGTCGGGGGTAGTGGGTTAGGACAGGCCGCTAGCCTCGCGACCAAATCGGTATACCTCGAGCCCTTCCTCGACTTGACGCAGAAGTTCCGCGATGTGGTCGGCGTCGCTGCTGACAGGAAGGGTGGGGCGTTGCTGGGAATCCGCGATCGACTGGTTGATGATGTCGATGATTCGCTCGCGCTGAGTGATCAGCACTTGCAGGTTGCGGTTGTCGGTTGTGCTTCGGTTTCTTCCCATTGCCTTCAGGTCGTCGATGGCTCTGGTGAGCTCCTCGTAAGGAGCATGCAGGGACGTGGCCTGGAGCTTCTCCATGCGGAGTTGCTCCAGCGCACGCAGCCGGCGACGATTGACCGTCAGGTGGAAGAAAAGCATGTAGGACGGGGCGCCCACAAAGCAGAGTGCCTCCTGACGATCGGCCACACCATCGCGACGACGCCACGTCATACGCGGATCGCCGAAGCGATGCATGGCGATCATCATCGATATCCAGCCGGTGATCTGCCAGACCAGGATTGCCTCCAGCCAGAACGGCAAGAAGCCGATCCAGTTGATCTTGTCCTTGGGATCCGGCGGGACCGGAGTGGTCAGGATGGCATCCACGTTGCCTCGCTTCGCGTCGAGCAGCTTGTCGCGCATCTCGTCGCTCAGCGTTCCGCACTCCACACAGCCTGAGCCGTCGTTGGTGAAGGGGTTGAACCCGAGGTCTTCGGTGATGCCACGGTAGGCCTGCGGCGCGCCGTTGAACTCGACAACTTCAGCGGGCAGCTGGGCGTTGGGGTCGTCGGTGGCGCCGATGGCACGATGCAGGTCGCTGGCGAGCAAGTCGCTCGGGCGTGTGCCTACAGCGGGCATGTCGCCGACAACGACCTGCCAGAACTCGTTGGATTCGACAGCGTGTTCGTACGCTGCCGTTTGGGCGTCGTGCTTGTCGCTTTGGATGGCGGCCTTGACGCCGACCGATCCTGAGTAGAAGCCTCCGACCGTGAGTAGGCCGGCGAAAAGAATATTGACTATTCGCCAGTGGCGTTGTTCGATGGACAGGGACATTTCGGCGGTTCCTTCCTTAAGGGTTTTTCCGAAAGATTGGATTGGAATGGATAGGTGCTAGGTGTGATTGAAATTTCATCACACGCTGTGGTCGAGGACAGAAGCCCTCATGTGGGTGCTCAAAGTTTTGGAGCAATGTCATGAAGGCTGCTGGTTTTTGCTTGGTTGGGTTGCCTCCCGCGGGAACGCGGCAGGGTCTTGGCCATGGCATGTTGCGCCAGGGTTTAGACCGCTGCCGGTTCCCGGAGGAGTGGTTGTCCGCGAGTTCCTAGCTCGCGGGGAAGGTGGTGTTGTTGTGACTACTTGGGTGCGGGGTTGGCGACGATGTCGCCGTTGCTGCCGTAGTACGGCGGCAGACCCTGACCCTTGAGGACGGCCATGAGCAGAGCACAGTCCGGCCCATTGGTGATGCCGAGGGCGAGGCACTCCTTGATGGAGTCCTTGCCCGCGAGTACAGCGTCCAACTCGGCGAGCTGATCGGCGTTGTTCTCCGTTCGGGCTGCCGCCTCGGCGGCGGCGATCCGAGCGTCGGACTGGGCCTGCGCGATGTCCTGCGCCTCCGTGCGGACACGGGCGGCGTCGTCGATGGCGGCATTGGCGGCGTCGATGGTCTCTTGCCGCTTCTTGATCTCCAGCGCCTCTTGGGCGTTGAAGACCTTGTCGCGTTCTTCGATGAGCTTCGGATCCACTTCGACGCTGATGATGCGTACGCGCAGATCCGAGCAGTTGTCGGGCGTATTCTGATTGTGACCGGGGCCACAGAAGAAGTGCCGATTGCCCTCTGCCACGCCGAGGTTCAGGTTGAGGGCGGTGGTGAATTCCTTGCTCGCCATCTCCTCCATCACTTGACGTGACGGCCGCTTGTCTTCGTCGGTCACCGAGGGGTCGATGGGGCCGTCGAAGGAAGTGACCTTGACACAGGTCTGGGCCGGGGTGCCGTCGGAGTTGATTTGCGGTACACCGTTCTGATCCAGCACCGGTGTGCAGCTGTCGACGGTCCGTTCCTGGCCGGGCAACAATCCCCACTCGTTGGCGCCCAGTGCATGGTTGTACAGCACGTTTGCCCAGTCGAACCGCGGGCATACGGTGCTTTCGAACACAGCCTGCAGCTCGAATCCGAACTTCTCGTGCAGCCACTGGATCCACGGCGTGATGATGTTGCGAACATCGAAGCCCATGTCGAACTTCTCGAGCGTGATGGACTTGTCGCCGGCCTCGTTGAAGTATTCGCCGCCCAGGGCGTTGCGAACGAGGTGCTTGTCGGTCCACTCGGGAATGGTCGCCTTGTTGAAGGCGAACTCGGTCTTGAGCTCGAAGGCCATCTGTTTGCCGTTGCGATCGCGACAGTAGAGCTGCGGAACAGCCCCTTCGTCACGGTCGTTCGGGTCCTTGGCCTGGGTGTAGAACCGATCGCTCAGTGGGACATGGGCGACGGTGTACTTCTTGTCGATCTCTCGGCTCGGTTCACCCGGTTCGATGAGACCGACTTCGACTGATCGTCCTCTGCCAACTTCATCATCGTCGGAGAAAGCGACACCGACTTCGTCGGGTCCCGATGACACATCCTGGCCACAGGCTGCCGCCACGAGGGCGATACCCATCAGCAGCAGAATGAGCCTGGAGCCCGTCCACTTCTTGAAGAGTCTCAACTCTCCACCTTTCTGTATATGTACGATAACCGTGGGGGCGGCGGCTATCTAGGATAGTAAACCAGTTCTGCGGCGTTGCCTGTACAGGCGGCCGCTGAGCTAGCCTCCCCCTTTGATGCGCTTTTGTATCAAGCGGATCTAAGCGAGAGATTAGTGAGTGGGGCGCATGTGGCCGGCTGATGCCCTCAGGCACCAGCCGGCCGGGATGCGCCCCGGTTGCTTCTACAAATACAGACCCTCATCTTTGATGCGCTGCAGCCACGGCAGCATTGGTTCGAAGATGATGCGAGCCAGCTCGGGCGTGACGCTGACATGGCCCGCAGGCCACTCCACGAAGTGCACGATGTCCGGCTTTCCCACGGCTGCTTCACCGTAGTGGTCCAGCTGTTCTAAGAGCGCGAAGCGCTCGGTGCGACTGGAGTGGCCCACGAAGATGAAGTACAGCGGCACGGTCATGCAGTTTTCGATCAGGCGGATCAGCTCGGGCGTGAGCGTCACCTGGTCGAGGCCATCGGTCAGGACGACGAACACGGTCGGCTTCTGGTAGTGCGTGCTCATGCGCATGGCGTGTTCGAATGCGTAGGCAAAGAGCGCTTCGAGCCGGGTTTCGCCCTGGCAGGTGAATTCCTCACCGTGGAGCTCAAAGTATTCGTCGACGTTGAGCGGCGTGATCATGTTCATGGTCTTTATGATCTGGTCATAGAAGCCCATGATTTCGATCAGCTCGTCGTCGTCCAGCGCACATGCCAGCAGGTAGTAGAGCTGAATCATCAGCTCCATCATGCCCGAATCGAGCAGGTCCCGGTTGGTGCTTGCCAGGTCCACTGCAAGGTGTAAGTTGAGCTTGTGAACCGGGAACCCGGCTCGCTCGAGTGCTTCGAGCGCAGCTTGGCGGTCGAAGTCGGTATTGGCCCAGCTGGACCCAGTCAGTTGCACGTATTTGGCCACGGTTAACATGCCTCATTTCACAGGGGTAGGGGATTTGTAGATGACAAAGTACAGGCACAAAAAAGAGCCCGCAATTACAGGACAGGGTACTGTTCCGAAATGCCGACCCTCTTTAAGTCAATATTTTACAACTTATATGTTGAAAACACAAATATATTTAATAAATATACTTAGGTAGCTTCACGAAAGAGGCCGTACGTTCGACCGTGTTTTGGCGCATTTTGCTCTACTGAAGGAGATAAGATTGTTACCCAGAGTGGTCATCGTATTTTGCGCGATGTGGGTAATAGGCGTCAATGTTAGCTCATTTATAGCTCAAAATGTATTCTGCTTTTTGTGATGCTTGACTTATGAAGGTACGATACCATAATAGGTTTTTGGCGCTACGTTGTCAATAGATATTTGTGCTCATTTTTTGTAAACCTGTCGAAAAGTGCCGCTAAATCCTTGCGCCGGGTCAGCAGGGAGCCTGTTTCGAAAACTCCTCGCTTGCGATGTAAATTGAACCTCTGGCTGCGGATGTTTTCGAAACAGGCTCCCTGCTGACCCTAACTCGAATTCTAAAGTGCTTGCTTCGCATTAAAGAACATAGAGGGGTATCTTTTTGAATATAGTCGCCTATACGCCAAATGAGCGCTTGGGGTTGGAGGGGAGGGCGGGGTAGGGCTCTATTCGGAAACCCCCGCAGCCAAGCACTCAACATATGCTGAAGCGAGGACGTTTCCGAATAGAGCCTTACCCCGCCCCAATACACATTCAAAAAAAGACCGGTCGCTTTTTTGACCGGTCTAATGCTACTTAATTGTAGGGTATTTAGTTGTCGTCTTCTTCGTCGTCGCTGCCTTGACCACTATTGCTGCCGCTATTGTCGTCATCTGAGTCATCTTCCTCGTCATCGTTGGATGAGCTACCGCTGTTTGACGAGCTCGAATCATCGTCGCCGTCATCGTTCGAGCTGCCTGAGCCGCTTGAACCGCTGGTGCCGCCAGAGGAATGGTGGGAGCTTGAGCTGTCATCATCAGAGTCGTCGCTTTGGTCGTCATCGTTGCTGTCACCAGATGACGAGCTAGTATCATCGTTGCTGTCATCGGATTCGGTTTTGGTGCGCACAACAGTTCCATCGGCTGCACTTATATCTACACGGGCATCGTCAACGAATCGTACGCTATATACAACCACGCCGTCTTCGGTGTCGATTTCAACTTTTTTAACCGCTGAGCCTGGGTGCTCTTGCTTTGCCTTTTCAATTGCCTGTTGGATTGTGATAGTGGCGGTAAAGTTAGCAGGGATTGAGTTGGAGTCATCTTCTGTGTGGGTCGATGTTTCTAGGAGCTCGCCAGTGGTGGCGTCGTAGGTAAGTTTCTTGCCGTTGCTGAGGTATACCACGTAGACCGTCTTGCCATCTTCAGATTCAAGTTCGATACCAACAACTGTTGTATCGGCGTTTGCTTCTGTAGCGATCGTTTGGATTTCTTCCACTGGCTTGATACCGTCAAGGGCTGTGGTAAGTTCTTCGCTTTGAGTTTCTTGTTGAACCGTGTCGTTTGACGCGCTTTTCTTCACATCTTCCACGGTAGCGACGCGCCAAATAGTAAAGCCGAGTATTCCGACAATTACTACAATTAATACGACTTCAATATGTCCAAAGCCGTGTTCGGTTTTTTTGATATTTGATTGCATTTTGCAGTCCTTTTTTATTTTTGTTTTTGCCAACAAAGAGTTGGGAATAAACCGTTTAAGGTATTTCAGGCACATTCTAGCAACATTGCATAAATTTGCAATGTTGCTCGTCACTGAATGCAACCATTTATAGTTCCACAATGCGGGTTGTAAGGGGAATACACTATGCGACGCGCCGATCTAAAAGAGTTCAAAATTCAACTCACACTACTAAGTTTGGTGGGTTTGGTTGCTACCTTCTGGCAAACAGCGGAAAAGATTCAGATGCTTAAATTCCCCGAAGATCCCCTGAATTGCAATCTCAGTCCGGTGGTTGACTGTGCTGGCGTATTTGGTCACCACTTATCGGCTGTGTTTGGCGTACCAAATTCTATGATTGGCATGGTGGCTTTTAGCTTTTTGCTCAGCTCAGGTCTATGGCTGTGGATGGG
The DNA here is from genome assembly GCA_964536005.1 of uncultured Candidatus Saccharibacteria bacterium. Taxonomy (GTDB): domain Bacteria; phylum Patescibacteriota; class Saccharimonadia; order Saccharimonadales; family JBPEXE01; genus CAZHXE01. The sequence goes on along the minus strand of CAZHXE010000045.1, from coordinate 2,888 downwards.
CGGCGAAGCCTCTAAGACAGTCAAAAAGGCAGTATTGGCAGTGTCGCTCATTATGTTTGCGTTCAGTGTGTGGTTCTTTGCCGTCAGTCTTTATATCATTGGTAAAATCTGTATTTTCTGTATATTCATTTGGTTGTCATCGGTGGCGCTTAGCGTGCTCGCTGTGCGGGAGTACGGCGACGCGTATTTTGCAAAGCATACGTTAAAAGCAAAGCGTGACTGGATCAAACAGCAACCATGGCAGGCGATTATCCTTATATACGTGGTAGGCATTTTACTGTTCTTCTATCGCTTTAGGGAGTATTATTTTAACTAGGTAACCAAAATAAAAATGGGCACATATTTACATGACTTCAGAAGACTCTAGGCAGCACGTTGTAATTGTTGGCGGCGGCTTTGCTGGCGTTAAAACCGCGCTACAACTGGCTAATGATTCGCACTTTGCTGTGACCTTAATATCTCCGCATGGCCGGTTTGAATATCACGGTGCAATGTATCGCAGCGCTACCGGGCGCTCGCCTCTCGAAGTGGTGGTACCGTTGGAAGAAATATTTTCAGATGTACATAACGTGAGCGTTGAGCTCGATTCAATTATTGAGCTACGTCCCACGACCAATGAAATTGAAGGTGAGTCTGGCGAATCATACCATTATGACACTCTTATTCTGACCGTCGGTTACGAAGTCAACTTCTTCAACATTGATGGCATGGCGACGTACGCAGAGTCGATGTATAGTGTCACGGACGCGATCAAGCTGCGCCACAGGTTGGTCGGAGCGTTTAGGATGGCTACGCCCGATAAACCACTCAATATTTGTGTAATCGGTGCCGGGCCGACTGGGGCGGAAGTGGTGGCAGATATTCCAAATTTTGCCAAAATTGTTGAAGGCAAGCATGGTTTAGCCAACCTCGATGTTCGTATGCATCTGATAGAAGCATCAAACCGAGTACTCCCAATGCTGAGCGAAGAAAGTTCGTCTAAGGCGTTGGAACGCCTGCATGAACTTGGCATCGATGTGCGCCTTAATACTCGCGTTACTCGCTGCACGGCTACGAGTATCGAAACGTCTGAAGGAACTATCGAAAGTGACATTACTATTTGGACGGCCGGTAACAAGGCGAACGGTTTATTTAAGGCGTATCCGGATATTTTTGAACTTAGCGAAAAGGGCAGAGTGAAGGTAAACCGGTTTTTCCAGTCGCATCAGCCAGATATTTATGTGCTGGGCGATGCTGCCGATACCCAATACAGTGGGATGGCACAAACGGCGATTCACAATGCAATAGCCATGGCCGAAAATCTGAAGCGCATTTCGCACGGGCAAGACCCTGCACCGTATGAACCACAGCGGCCAGAGTACGTCGTGCCAATAGGCGGCGAGTGGGCATTGCTTGAGACGACCGAGGGTATTAAAATCGGTGCTGAAGGTTGGCAGGCGCGGCGCTCGGCAGACCGCTGGGTGCTGGAAAACTTTTTGGTCTATGAGCTTGCAAATAAACATTACTTAGAAGGTGAAAAGATAGCTAATTTTTAAAACTACGCTGGCAAAACAGTCAGCAAAAGGAGTGGGCATTATGAAATATCTAGACGACATTAAACAAGCAATCCGGGGCGAAGTTACTACCGAAAAGGAAGACCTTGAGTATTACTCTACTGACGGCGGTGTATTTGAGCTTATGCCCTCAGCCATCGTTTTTCCACGCGATGCGGTAGATGTAGCCAACCTAGTTAAGGCCATTAACGCTGTCAACTTGGGTAGCGATGAAAAGGTGGCGATTACCGCTCGTGGTAACGGCACCGACCAAGGCGGTGGGCCTATCAACCACGGCATTATTCTTGATTTTATGGAGCACATGGATCAGATTTTGGAAATTGGTGATGAGCATGTGCTTGTGCAGCCAGGCTGCATTTTTGGACGCTTGCAGACTGAGCTTAAGGCGCGTGGTCGTTTTATCCCCTCCTATCCTGCCTCGATTGATGTTTCGACCATTGGTGGTGCGGTTGCAAATAATGCCGCGGGTGAAAAGACTGTTAAATATGGAGCAACCCGCCGCTACGTAGAAGCCATTCAGGTGGTGTTGGCCGACGGCACACTTACCTGGCTCTACCCTGCCGGACCTGACGATGTGCACGCCAAGACCGAAAAACCAAACCTAGAGAGCCAAATTTATCAGCAAATGCGTGCGCTGATCGAGCAAAATTACGATACGGTGCACAATAATCACCCACATGTTACGAAAGAATCGGCAGGCTATGCACTCTGGGAAGCAATGCGCGATGGCAAACTTGATCTTTCTCAGGTTGTAACGGGTTCACAGGGTACGCTCTGTTTGATTACCGCCATTCGTATGCGCACTGCCCCGTTGCCTGATCCTGCCAAAACCGTGCTCTCGGTTAGCCACTACGAAAGTCTTGAGCAAGCTGGTGAAGCCGCGCAGGCCCTGCACAAGCTGGGTCCAAGCGCGCTGGAAATTGTTGATAGAAACCTGATCGAACTTGTCAACAAGCACAAGCCGGAATTGCTTGAGGGCTTATTGCCAAGCACTGTACCGGCCGTTGTTTTACTCGCCGAATTTGATGACGCCGACGATGGCCAGCGCACTGAAAAGCTGGATAAGGCTCAGGCTATTTATGGCCAATTTGCCTTTGAAAGCACCACCAAGAACGACCCGAAAGAACAGGCCAATTTGTGGAAGTTGCGCCGCAGTGCGGCTGCAGTGATGTGGACCATTCCTGGCACCAAAAAGGCCTTGCCGATTATCGAAGATGGTACTGTACCACCAGAGAAACTGGTTGAGTTCCTAAAGCGTGCGTACGAAATTTTTGCAAAGTACGAGCTTGAGATTGTTTTTGTTTGTTATGGGGTCGACGGAGATCGACACAGGCA
>CAZHXE010000044.1:0-9237 GCA_964536005.1 uncultured Candidatus Saccharibacteria bacterium | reverse complement strand
GCCAAATAATTATGACAAAACGCGATTACTACGAAATCTTAGATATTCCAAAGTCCGCTTCGCCGGATGAAATTAAAAAAGCCTACCGCAAGGCAGCCGTTAAATTTCATCCCGACAAAGAAGGCGGTGACGAGGAAAAGTTCAAAGAAGCCTCGGAGGCCTACGAGGTTTTATCGAATGCCGAGAAAAAGCAGCGCTACGATCAATTTGGTCACGCCGGTGTAGGAACATCTGCTTCAAGTGGTGGCCCGGCCGCAGGCGCTTGGGGTGGTTTTGGAGGTCAGCGCGTGAATATCAACTTCAACGATTTTGGGGTCGATATTGGCGATATCTTTGACTCATTTTTTGGCGGCGGGTTCGGAAGGGCACAACAGCGCGCGCAGCGCGGACGTGACGTACAAACCCAAGCAATTATTACGTTCGAGGAGGCGATTGGCGGCATCGAACAGCGTGAAATTACCTATGACAAAATCACGCGCCAAAATGATGGTTCGACCACTCGCGCACGCCAGTCGTTCAAAATGAAAATCCCTGCGGGGATCGATGACGGGGCGGTGATACGCCTCAGAGGATACGGTGAGTCGATTGGTAGCGCCGGGGAAGACGGCGACCTATTGGTTGAAGTACGTATTAAGCCACACAAGAAATTTATGCGCGAGGGCGACCTGATTTTATCAACCGAAACTATCTCGATGGTTGATGCAGCGCTTGGCGTAAAGATTGACGTTGAGACAGTTGAGGGTGTTAAGACGCTTAAAATTCCTGCAGGAACGCAGCCTGGCACCGATTTCCGTTTACGCGGCTTGGGCGTCCCGCATGTGCGTGGAGGCGGAAGGGGTGATCACATCATTCAACTGCACGTTGAAGTGCCAAAGAAGCTATCCAAAAAACAGCGCACCCTGCTAGAAGAACTGCAAAAATCCAATAACGGCAAATTCTGGTAAAGAATAGGAATTAGACCAATGGACGAGCGGGCAAATACACTCATCATTTGTGCTGATCGTCATGATCCGACACATATTCCAGCTGGCAGCTCGCAAACGCAGGAATTCAGGCAGCTTTTGGGCGAACCCGTGGATGTAGCTCAGTTCGACGAAATAGAATTCTTGCTGTCGCCACAAGAAGTGAAGATTCTTTGGAATAATTGTGAACTCACGTCGTACAAGCGGATCATCTTGTTTAGCGGTGTAAAGGCCTGGTTGCGTATCGCGCATCCACTCGCACGTGCGCTGAGACACCTTGAAGTGAATGCATATACCAATGATGCCGAGCGTTATCCGGGCGTGGACAAACTGACGCAGTATGTTGAGCTTGCAATACTGGGTCTGCCCTTTCCAAAGACGTATTTTGCGTCTGCTCGGATGCTCGCAAAAGGTGCGTCAAAGCATCTGCCCTTCCCCCTGGTTGTAAAAGACATTTTAGCTTCGCAAGGCAACAATAACTTTTTGGTGCATGACATTAAGGAACTGGCTGACGTGCGTCCAAAGCTGACGCAAGATCGTTACGTCGCCCAAGAATACATCCAAAGCGCCTCAGACATTCGTGTGCTTATTAATGCGTCGGGTGACTGGTTTGCGTTCTCACGTGCGAGCCAAACAGGCGACTACAGGCACAACACCTCCAAAGGTGCGCAGGCAGAGCGTGTCATGGAGCTTCCCAAATCATTAATTCAAGATTGCGAAAAAATATTGCACACCATGAATCTGAGTTTGGCGGGAATTGATATCATACCAACTCCGCGTGGAGAATACGTATTCCTAGAGGTCAATACATCGCCAATGATCTTTACCGGTGCGTTCGTCCCAGAAAAAATGGCCTGGTTTAAAAAGTCGTTGCCGGATAGATAAGATGCTCTTATAGTAGTGGGCAATATGAAACGCGTTGTGTTTTTTGGTTGTGAGCGCACAGAAGTTGCGCGCCTAGTCGATATTTTAGATGAGCATGAGTTTAGTTTTGTGGCGTTTAATAGTACTGACCATGCAGACGGAATTGACTTTGGGCAAATCCCTAGCGTGACGGTTGTTGATGCACCATTTGCATCGGACAAAGCCGTTTTTAATGCGCGCGCCCAGGAAGTCTTATCGCAAGCCGATATTCTTATTTCGCAGCGTGAACCCATGATTCCTTTTTTGGCTGAAGTTATCGACTATGTCAGCGAGAGCGCGAAACAGTTTTTGCCATCAAAACAAGCCCTGCTAAACGCTTCCAATAAAAACCTCATGCGCGAAGCATTTTCTAATGGTTGCCCCGAGTACTCTGTTAAATTTCTGGCGTTTAACTGCGAGCAAGCCGGGTTGGCGCAGGCCATACGTGACAAGCACTTTTCTTTCCCCGTCATGCTAAAACCCGCCAATGAAATGTCGAGTTTGTTCGTACAAAGATACAATGATGAAGACTCGCTAATTCAAGCAGCCGAAGCATTGTCGGCAAAGTTGGTGGATCGCTATAAAGAAAAACACAGAAACTATGCACCGTATGTGGTCATAGAAGAATACATCGAAGGCGAGATGTACACGATTGCTTCTTGGGTTGACGCTGCTGGTGGCCTTTACCATTTTCCAGTCGTGCGGGTATTGAACGCAAAAGATATCGGGCGCAAGGGATACTATCTGTATTCTCGCTATACACTGGACGTGAGTGAGGAGTTGCAAGCCGCCGCAGAGTTGGCTGCCGCGGCCGCTACACGTGCTCTTGGGCTGCGCAGCTCATCGATGCATGTCGAACTGATCATGACCAGTTCCGGATTCAAAATTGTCGAAGTCGGCGCGCGCGTAGGTGGCTATAGACAATGGATGTATGAAACGAGCTATGGTTTGGATTGCTTTATGAACGATTTTGCTGTTCGGAGCGGCCAGGAGCTAGTGGTTAACGGAAGCTTTAAGGAATACTGCTCAGTTATTCATCTTTTTCCGCAGGAAAGCGGCATCATTTCGGCTCTGTATCCTGAACGTCTCAAAGAGTTGTCAACTTACTCTAAGCATGTCATTATGAAGCAACCTGGGGCGAAAGCGGGTTCATCTGCTGAGGGTGTTATGGCCGTTGGGTGTTTATTCTTGCAAAGCAGCGATTTCTCGCAGCTGCAAAACGATGTTGAGCGTTGCAAAGATATACAATTTGTTGAAGTCGCTAAAGATAGCCAAAATTAAGGAGAACATGTAGCAATGAAGAAGCTCGCTATTATTACTGCTGCGCCCTCTGCTGCTTCCGAGCCGGCCGCTGAACGTCTGTATAAACACATTGCAGATAATCTTGAAGATACCGAAGTGGTTGTATTCCATATTCGTGACCTTGAATATGTCATCGAAGATCAAGAAGCATTCATTCGCGATCGTTTTACTAAGCGCGACATTGCCGACTTTGACTTTGTGTATACCAAATTTTGGTACATGTTTGACGAAGAGGCTTATACGATTGGCATGTACTTAGCCAAAAAAGGTGTTGCTTCTATGCCAAAAGCCTTTAGAAGTACCTTTATGCGCACTAAACTGACGCAGTATTACGGAATGTGGGCCAATGAGATCCCCGTACCCGACACCTATTTTTCACCAACCAATTACCAGCTTAAGGAGATTGTAGCCGAAGTCTTAGAGAAGTCTCCCGAGGGATGTATCGTCAAGGATCGTCATGGCGGCAAGGGTCGCAATAACTATTTTGTGCGCAGCTTAGAAGAGTTTGAACAAAAAGTGGAGCGCAATGACTCGTTGTTATATGTTGTGCAGGGTTTTATTCCAAACGAGCTCGATTACAGAATGTTGGTATTTGGTGATGAAGTGAAAATTATCATGGAGCGATCCCGCAGCAAAGAGAACGATACTCACCTGAATAACACATCTCAGGGGGCATCTGCTAAACAGATTCCGGTTAACGAATTTAACCCCGAATGGCTCGATTTATCTGTTAAGACGGCCCAAATATTCGGGCGCACATTTGCTGGAGTCGACTTGCTCATAAGCACTGATGGCAAGCCCTACATTCTTGAAGTCAACGAGACCCCACAGATTGGCAGTGGCGAATTGCAGCCACAAAAGTATGAAGCGATGACTAACTTCCTACGTTCGCTACTTGATCAGTAACATCTGGTGGCGCTGAGGGTATTGCATATTTAAACATTATATGTTAATATATATTTATGTCTACAATAGAAAAACCAGCTGTATCTGAAGAAAACACCGATGCAATCGAAGCAATGGCGCGACAGGCTCGAATCGATTCGTTAGTGCTTCCGAGTGGTTTTTTACGCACTGTTCTACCTCAGTTGCCAGAATCTCGAGCACATGAGGTTTACGAAAGAATGGTAGAAGCTGAGCGCAGACTTACGTCGAATGATGGAAGTTTAGCTGGCTATACAGATGGCTCGGCAAAGGAACCTGATGAAATGTTATTACTTACAGGCTCTAAGCCAGTTATTCTTTCAGCTGAACATGCTACTGCACAGCTGCGCGACGGTGGTTATAAAGAACCTGATACTGGCACGGCTGCGCTGGTTCAAATTATGCACCAAGATAAAGGCACGCATGGTGCAGTTATGCTAGGAAAGCAGACAAGTGACGCTAATTACGCGCCGAACCATCCATTCCGTGATGCATTGATCGATGGCGTACGCTCGCATGATGTAGAAGCTTTTGCATCGCTACACGGTGTTACAGGCGGAAAGTTCTATGTAGACGGTCAGCTAAATGCGAGCCGCCCTTATGATTTACTTATTGGAGTGGGTAACGACCCTTCCGAAGAAACGCTTGAGCTCGCTCGAAACGTGCGAGAACTAATGCAGGACATGGGCTTTAACGCTGGAATTAATCAGCCATTTATCGTGACAGGCTTAGAGTCGTTTAGGCCTAAACCGGTAGAACAAGAAGGCGGCACAATACAGTATCGCTACAACAACTTGCGTGCGGCGACGCCAAATACTACGCGTGCTACCCTTGAGGCAGATGCGCGCGGCCGAGGCGCCAAGTTGGCAGCGTTACAGTTGGAATTTAGTGATAATTTGCGTATCAGGGATAACGACCGCGAAATGCGCCTGATAGATGGAAAACCAGATACTGAGCGAATTATTTACGGCGTCTATGCCGGTTATCTTGCAGTTGGTAGGATTGTTGACGCCAGTCTTGCGTTGTCCAAAAACGGCTAGATCCGTTTTCCTCTCTTAGGCATTGGTGGACAAATCAGATACGGTGCTGTATAAACTGAACTATATTAGGTTACTGACTTTCGATACCGGCATGCAAGCGTACGCAATAACTAGAGGCTCGTCTACAGATCAAATATCAACGGTGGGCTTTTAAGAAATCTAGGAGAATAAACTTGAATATCGACTACAATCGAAAGCGCGACGTTGCTTTTGCCATCGACGACCCTTATAACTTCTTGGTGCTCGACAAGTTATTCGACAAAGTCACATATATTTCGGACAGCAAACAGGATTGGCTGAAGCACCTGGATATTCAGGGCGAAGTCAAAACCTTCTCATTACCAAAGACAAAGAGCAACGATATTGCCCGACTTCTTCGCAATAAAAAGGTAGTGGACTTCATAGGCTCGCGCCCGAATATGAAGATCGATTTATACTCGCCAATCGACCCACCGTACAAAATCAATCCGCTTGCGCTCCTTATGAATTCGCCAGCGATAGTACATGCGTACGAGAATAAGCGCTACTTTAGAGATGAGTTTGCGGATATTATTCGCATGCCTGAATACGAGATCAAATATCTTAACGAGCTCGATAAAGCTGCTGCGTATCGTGATCTTTGCGAAGACTTGGGCACGACTCGCATGGTGCTGCAAGACGAACAGTCACACGGCAGCAACGGCACATACACGGTTACGAACACCGATGAGTATATCGAAGCGGTGCAGTCACTCTAAAAATCCTCATCCGGTAACTCGATCATTGTTTCAAAGTTTGTCGAGGGCGAGGTTGCTGGCATCCAGGCATGTATTACTAAACACGGTACATTCACGAGCGGTATTCAGCTACAGCTGGTTGATGTTCCAAGCCTATGCAATCCAAAGTTGACGGGTGCTACTCGGTGGTGCGGCGGCGTACTGGGAGCCGAGAGCTCAGAATATGTCTTCCATCAATCGCGCGAAATTGCCACGGTTATTGGTAGTGAACTGGCAGCACACGGCTACAAGGGAATCTTTGGTGTCGATCTGATCGTTACACCAGAGAACGAAGTGTACGCAATCGAGATTAATGCTCGACACACTGGTTACTCTGCATTGATTAGTGATATCCAACTCAACTCGGGCAAGATTCCATTCATGCTGCTCCACTTACTAGAGCTGGCAAACGAAAATTACCAGATTACCGATATCGACACACTACCAAGTTATACCCCGTTAGTTTCGCAGTCCTACAGTTATCTCATGATGATCAATCCGCATGATGGTGACCTTACGCTCAATAACGAAATAATTCCTGGCGTATACGAAGTCCTTGATGACGGGCTGAAGTTCGTGAAACCGGGCTACTCGGTTGAAAGCCTAAAGAAGCGAAATCAGATTATCGTACTCTCGCGACGCGTCAAGGGTGAACAGATTGGCCGCGGCCTGCGTATTCTGAAGATCATTGCAAAAGGCAGCTTGCGCTCTAGCAACCACGAACTCACACCAAAGGGTGAACGGATTGTACGCTTGGTTAAGGACCACTGGGGTCTCGATATCTAGAAAATCAAAGCTTAGGAATGCTAAGAACTCCTGGGCACTATGAAGTCCAGGGGTTTTATGGTTATACTTAAAGGCATAATGGTTCAGTCAAACTAGAAGCTCATGATAAAGCGCGTCCGCTCATTATTGGCGATTAAAGAAATCGTGGCTGCAGTGATAATGATCGTATTTGCGATCGCTTGTATTGTGCTATATAACACCTATATGACCGGCAAGCCGTACATGAAGCTGCACGACAAAAAGTTCAGCCTAGATATTGCCGATGATCCCGAGGAGCGAACCAGGGGCCTGAGTGGGCGTGAGTCACTGGCTGATTCGCGTGGGATGCTGTTTATATACGACGAGCCAGGCATCTATGGTTTTTGGATGAAGGAAATGAAGTTTAGCATCGACTTGCTGTGGCTCGACAAAGACCTGAAGATTGTGCATGTCGTGCCAGCGGCTTCGCCGGATAGCTATCCAAGCGTATTTTATCCGAGCGCAGAAGCTGAATACGTCTTAGAAGTTCCAGCTGGCACCACCGAGCAGCTCGGCATTAAAGTGGGCGATACTGCGCAGCTCGCGCTGTAGCCTAACAGGAGGGTAACCTATGAACGGTGACATGGCAGTCCTCATAACCTTAGCGGTTACGATTTTGGTGTTAGGTGTGGCAGAAACGCATGTTGCGTTCGTAACACTAGCACTTTGTGCAGGTTATGTGTTGGAGCAATTCGTGGGTAGTGACGCCTTGGATTTGCTTGATAACTATCTAAACCCTGACCAATACCCGCTATATGAAATAGTACATGTTGGCTTGCTGCTTATTCCGGCGCTGTTGGTTGGTATCCGCTTTAGGCGCACTCAGCGTGGTATGAAACGCTTTGTGCAACAGCTTGTGCCGGGCTTGGCGCTAGCTTTGTTGCTCGCTATATTTTTGATTAATATTCTGCCCGACACAGTTGCCCAGAACATTCGCGATGAATCTTACTTAGCCTCTAACCTCGAAACCATGTCGCCACTGCTAGTTATTTTTGCGCTTGCCACCGCCATATTTGACGTGCTGCTTAAGCATGCCAAGGAGCCGGGCGAAGGCAAAAAAGGGCCGGGCAGGCCACGCAAGGGCTAGAAGATTATTCGCCAATAAAACCACCGTACTGGTGACCCCATAGTTTGGCATAAAGTCCGTCCTGCTTGAGCAATGCTTCGTGCGGGCCTGTTTCTTTTATTTTGCCTTTATCCAGTACGATAATCGTGTTCATTTTTTGGATGGTTGAAAGGCGGTGTGCGATCACGATGGTGGTACGGTTTTTCATGAGGGTATTGAGCGCTGCGGTAATGTATTTCTCTGATTCAGAATCAAGCGAGCTGGTCGCTTCATCAAGAATGAGCAGTGGGGCTTGCTTGAGCATAGCCCGGGCAATGGCAATTCGTTGCCTTTGGCCGCCTGAGAGTTTGACACCGCGCTCGCCCACGACCGTGTCCATCTTCTTTGGTAGTTCATCGATAAATTCAAGCGCGCGGGCTTGCTCGGCAGCTTTGTGTACCTCTGCTTGAGTGGCTCTTGGGTTGCCATAGCTAATGTTTTCGTAGATGGTGCGGTGAAAGAGCAGTGGCTCTTGCGGGACGTAGGCTATGATGCTGCGTAGGTCGGATTGGGTCAGGTTGGCAATGTTTTGCCCATCAATGGTAATGCTGCCGTCGTTAATATCCATGAGGCGCAAGATGAGCTTAGTGAGGGTCGACTTGCCGCTACCAGAGGGGCCTACTAGCCCTACTTTTTGACCAGCTTTTACGGTAAACGTCAGGTTATTAAAGATCGTTTTGTCTGTGTCGCTATAGCCAAACGATACGGCATTAAAGGTGAGTTCGCCGTGCGTTATACGCGGCTTTTCCGGCTTGTCCGGGTCGGTAACATCAATTGGTGCCTCCAGAATTTCTTGCATTTCGCTTGCGTTGGCGAAGGCCTCTTCAAGCCGGTCGATGTAGCGGCCAAAGTTCCAGATATTGTTACTAAGGCGTGAGATATAGAGCTGCACTAACACTGCTGTGCCAATGGTCGCTTTGCCGTCAATGACAAGGTTGATCATCACAATGAGCACGATTACATCAAGCAAATGCATTGCGATAGTTTTAAATACTCGGACGTAATCTTGCACGGCGTAGTTCTTCATGCTGGAGCGCATGCGCTCGGCGCTGACATCGGAAAAGCGTTGCATTTCCTCGGGCTCACGAGCAAATAGGCGAATGGTGAGCATGTTGGCGAGGGCATCGGCGAGTGTAGCGGTGACAACCGAATCATCGGCAGCTACGCGCAGTGAGTACTTCATCTTACGGCGATGCAGATATGTGATCACGATCATGAACACGATCGACCACGATAGCATTATGACGGCGATAATTGGGGCGACAATGAGTAGCGCAATAACATAAAAAATATACGAGCGCAGCATCATGCTGATGTCGCCCAACACGGTTTCGATAAAGCGCTTGTAGGCGGTGGTTAAGCGGTTAACTTTGGCAACCAGGGAACCGGTAAAGTTGTCGGCATAAAAAGCTGTCGAGTGCTCAACCAGCTTGGCGAATGCC
>CAZHXE010000043.1:0-9336 GCA_964536005.1 uncultured Candidatus Saccharibacteria bacterium | reverse complement strand
GACGAAAAAACAGTTGCCGTCTTCGTAGTGCATATGGGTGTACCCGCGGCGAGCAAAAACTTAGCCGTTCGCCAGGATGCTTACAATTACCTAGCTCAACAAGTGAATCAAGAGACAGAAGATAGCTTCATAATGGGAGACTTCAATACAACAGTGTTTTCGCCACAGCTTAGAGGTTTTGTGAATGATCTAAACGCACAAAAATTAATATACGACCGTCGCTGGCCGCAGTGCAGTTGGTATGGCTTTGGTGATATAGGCTGCGTTCGCATCGATCACATTATTGTTCCAAAAACAGCAATAATTCACGACATCAAAGTGGGCGACGATGGTTTTTCTGACCATCGACCTGTGGTAGTTGACCTAACCCTATAGCTTGGGGCTACTTTAGAATACACACATGCAGCTCGCCGTCGCTGATCATATAGTCGCCAAACACACGGTTTGGCACGCGTGCCTTTTTATTTGCCTGGACAATTATAAGTTTCTTCACTAAGCCGGCTGCTTGGAGCTCGCCGACTATAAAGTCGCGTTCGGCATTGGTGTCTGCATCGACAGAATGCGTCAGTTGGCCATGGTAGCGGATAAAACCAAGCCCACTGTCCTTGATTGCGGCGCCGACCCATAGCAGGCGCGTGTTAGTTTCGGGCGACAGTTTGTGTTGCCAGAACAGTACATGTTCAACGAACTGTGGCCGCACTGCTTGTGAACACGCCCAAAACCGCACATGATGTCGATTAAAATAGGAACCATTGGATTGCTTCTGGAAGCCAATATCTTGCTTTCGCCCGAACAAAAAGAGTGACGAGAAGGGGGCGTGTAGATAGGTTTGTTTGGTGAGTACAGAAAGCAAGAGCTTGATAGTGTTGCGGATATTTTTGGAGTCGGCTTTGTGCCATCCCATTTTGCGCATTGCTGTTTTTAGCTGATGCTCAGTGCCAACGACACCAATGTTTATGGGGTCACAATTAAAACCATCGGGTGTTTTAGTGAAGTGTGGAATGTACTTCGGCCTGTACCATAAGCGGATGATGCGAATACCCGCCGGTATGAGTAAATAGGCCGACACTAAATACGTGAGCAATATTGCTGTTACAACGGAGTAGTTCTTATTAAACGCAGGAAAGAGTATCCAGGTGATTATGTATGTGAGCGCAATGCCCATAGAGAGCAAAAACAGACGCTTTGCAGCTAAAACCAAAACACCCAGTATTAATCTTGGCACGGGTAATATATGTCCCTTAAACGTAGATGGTATTGTACCACCTTACCTATGATTCTAACATCGCCGACCCCTGTTAGAAGGAGCTTAAGAGACGGCAGGCGAGGCCTTATTCAAGCACTTTGTCGGCTTTATTCTTGGCAGAGTCGACAGTCGAGGTCGCGTCTTGTACGCGTTTACTATGTAAGACGCGTGTAATAACAAAATAGCCCACAACCATAACTACAATTAACAACAGAAGCTTAATCAGCAAAAATCCAGTTTCGTTAGTAAGCTTAGGCTGTTTCATCTTGGGCGTAGTGTACCATCTTTAGTGTTGCCAGTACCATAATCTTTTTGCGCTACAGGCATTACGCTAGCTCGTCTGAAATGCTTATGATAAAATCAGCACATACAAAGAGCGAGGTTGTATGAATAAGAGCGTACTTTTATTGCTAGGCTTTATTGCCTGGTTTGGTCTGATTATTATTGCGATGCCGAGTTTTGCCCAAGGTCAGGCAGAAACCGATGAAACTACCGAACAGACCGACCCGACGGGTAGCGAAACCATCAAGAATCGAATTGAGGCTCGGCGCACGGCCCTTAAAACAGCGCTAGACCAAGCACGTAAGGACAGAATCACGGCGCGGTGCGAAGCGGCTCAAGCTAAACTTGAGACACGTCAGGAATCGGCCAACCAAGTATTAGTCAATCGTAAAGAACGCTATTCAAAAATTCAGAGCAGGCTCGATAAACTTATCAGCCGCTTGGACGCTGCCGAGATAGATACAGCCGCGTTGAGTCTGGTAGACACACAGCTCGACGAGCTTATTGCCGATTTTCAGGTCGATTTTAATAACTACGTCGTTGCCCTGTCGGACGCGGCGAGCATCGATTGTGTAGCAGATACCGAGGGCTTTGTAGCCGCGATTGAAGACGCACGTACCCAACTCAACACAAGTAAAGAGGGCGCTATGGCGATCCGTGCACTTATCCAAAACGACATTAAAACCGCGCTTACAGACATCAAGACTGCTCTTGTTTCGGCGCGCTCAACAGCACAATAAGGCGAAGGAACAAAGATATGAACGATGAAGAGAAGAAAGAAACAATGCCAGAGCAGCCAGCACACGGTGAAAGTTTGTCGGGGGATGAAGGTCACGACGAACCAGCGCCACCAATCACTGAAGAAATTACGCCATCAGAACACACTTCCGAGCCCTTACCTGTAGACAATGCGGAGGATGTTGCTCTGAGTGGCGACGGATCACCTCAGCCATTGATCATGCCGGTCGTTGATGTTGACGACAAGACCACAGCCGGCTCCGTGTCTGCCGATGAGGACACTTCGCAAACCGGCAAGCCTGAAGCCGGGGAAACCGTCGCTGATGCTACGGAAAAGCCGAAGCGGGCTTCAGCACTCCTGCCCGTTGCCGTGATTGTAGCTATTCTTGTAGGTTTGGTGATGATTGGCCTCAGCTATGCAGTCTACATTTCGTCAAATGACAAAGACGAAAAAGAGACTACAACAGATACGACGTCTGACCAGCAACCCAATACCTCGCAAGAGCAAGTGCAGCCACTCAGTGATTCTAATGAGTTGCAAGGTGAGGTAGACGCTATTTCCTCAGAGATTGAGGGCGCAGGCACTGATAGCGATTTTGATGCAAGTTCTCTTACAGACGAAGCGCTAGAAATCCAATAATCTAGGTGCGTAAGCGTCTAGGTAGCTGATATAATCTGCGCACATAAACTGTTTAGTATACTGAGTAGGCTAACGTCTAAGGAGCTAGCATATGAAAATCACCAAGCTTGGGCACTCGTGCGTACTACTCGACGATGGGCAGACAACACTACTGTTTGACCCAGGAAAATGGTCGGACAAACAGCGCATCTTTGAGGTTGAAAAGGCAGATGTGGTTGTCTATACCCATGAACACGCGGATCATTTTAGTGGTGAAATCCTGCAAGAGTTAATCTCGCACCACGAAAACATTCGCATCGTTGCCAACCAGAGTATCGCCGAGCTTATCCGTGCCGATGGCATTACCAATGATGTGGCAGAGTTTACTGAGGACATACGTGCATTTAGCGCTCCACATGAAGCCCTGCCGATACCTGGTGTTCAAGCTCCTTCCGAGAATGGTTATCATTATAAAGATCTGTTTAGCCATCCGGGTGACAGCCATAGCTTTAACCAGACTGGCAAAGTTCTAGCTCTGCCAGTGATTGCGCCGTGGGGCAAGACTGGTGATGCAATCGATCTGGCACTCAAACTTAAGCCTGAGTATGTACTGCCGGTACACGATTGGCATTATCATGACGAAGCTCGCACCTGGCTATTTGGTATTCTAAACACGGCGCTCAGCCCGGCGGGCATTCAGGTGCTTTCGCCAGTCTCTGGCATTGAACACGAAGTCTAGGCTTTATTTTTTATCAGACAATTGATGCACGATCTGCTGGGGGATCGGTGAGTTGATGTGATGCTTAGAGAAAGCGCTTAAGAGACGCTTGCGGAACTCGCCTGCCACACTCCATTGCTCACCCGGCTTCACTTTTCCAAGTATTTTAAGCTGAATATCGTTCACGCCAAAGCTATCGACGCGTACAAAGTGGGGGGCTTCGATCACTTTCTTGCCCCATGCGTCATCGTTCATCAGTTCAACGCCTACTTCATCAATGATGCTGGCAATCTTATCAATCTTAACTTCGTAGCTGGTGTTGATGGTTAGGTTGATTTTGGAGTAATCCATGGTCATGTTTGTTGCTACTGTGACTAACCCATTTGGAATGTGGTGCACGTTGCCATCTACATCGCGTAAAATTGTTTGGCGCATGGTGATCGACTCAACTTTGCCGCTCACACCAGCCGCCTGAATAACATCGCCGACTCGGTATTGATTTTCGAGAATAATAAACAGGCCCGAAACAAAATCTTTAACCAAACTCTGTGTACCAAAGCCAAGTGCGATACCAGCCACAGACACGCCTGCAATGAGCGGCGCGATGTTAACAAACTCCTGCAAAATAAGCAGACTGGCGACAGTCCAAATAGCGATGTTAAGCGTGGTTGTGCTGATGCCGACCAGTGTCTTTTCACGTTTTTTCTCTTCGGAAGCCGAAGCAACCGAATCACGCTTAAGCGCATTATGAATGATTCGTCTAACTACAATATTGCCCAAGCTGCGCGTTACAGAGGCAATTAACATGATGCTCACGATGGTAACGCCGCTGGTCTCGAGCCAATGCCCGATGGTGTCGAAGATAGCTTGATTTGCTTGATTCATATCAGTTTATAGTCTATCGTGAGCCGATAGAACAACGCAAGTTAACCATAAATGCTAAGGGGAGCTAAGGACGAGTATGCCACGACAATCCAAGACGCCACTGTATGATGCGTTCAACGAATCGCCACTTTGTTTTGGCACGCACGGCAAAGAGGCTCGGCTCTGGCGGACATTACTTGACCCCGAGTTGCCTATCACGCTCGAACTTGGCTGTGGGCGTGCCGAAATGAGTTTGTTCCTAGCTCAAAAATATCCTGAGGATAATTTTCTTGGTGTAGACTTAAAGGCCGACCGCCTGTGGCGTGCCTGCCAGCAGGCGCAGGCACTCAAGCTCGACAACATCGCGTTTATCCAGTCGGACATTCTTAATCTCGGTGACTTTATAATGCCCGGCACGGTACACAGAATCTGGCTAACTCACCCCGATCCATTTCCTAAAGATCGCCAGGCTAAGCATCGGATGCTCAACCATAACTTTTTGGATATATATAAAAAGGCAATGCAGCCAGGTGGCACGATACGTTTTAAAACCGACAGCCGTGCATTTTTTGATTGGGCGCTAGAGTTGCTGAATGCTCAGGCAGATGTTGAAGTAGGGCAGACCATGACAGACTTGCACGAAGAGAGCACAGACGAAGAGTTATTAGTTGAAACTGCTTTTACTAGAAAACACCGCGCCAAAGGCACGAAGATCAATTATCTTGAGTTTTGGTTTCGCTAAAAGCTTTCCTGAACCACGCGTCTAAGTCACCAGCGGCCAAGCACACAATCAGCGCGCCTTGTTTACGCCATGTTTCAAGCTCTGTGCGTAAGTGGTCATCCATCTCGGCCGGCTCGGCAGTAGTCGGGTCATCTAACTTGGCAATTAACTCACCCGGCGAAAGTATTGGCAGTGGCGAGTCGGCTTCCCGGCTCAAATAAGTAGGCAGCCAGTACACTTTTTGAGCTTGCCTAAAACTGTCGCGATAGTCATTAGCAATTTCGTGCTGTCTGATGTTTTGATGCGGCTGATACACGGCAACCACTGGCTGATGAATTTCGCTCGCCTGTGCAAGTGCCGATGCGATCTCTACAGGGTGATGCGCATAGTCGGTGTAGACATGCTCTGCTAAGCGCTCCATGCGGCGCTCTGTGCCGGGGAATGTATCGACGAATGTCACCAGGCTATCTTTATCAATACCTAATTGGTCGCTTAATGCCTCAATAAGTAGCCGTGCGTTTTGACGGATACGTATACCTGGTAGTTTGGTTATGTTTTCATCTGCTCGCTTCTCAAAAATATGCACCGACGCACTTTCGGCCAGGGCTAGCTTGCTGGCATCTCCGTCGTAAAGGTACGTTTGGTTTGACTGTTGCACAAAGGTGGCGAAGGCTCGCTCGTAATCACCGCGTGATGAATATGTGTCCGGGTGGTCATAGTCGACCGTAGTAAGTACCGAAATTGCTGGCTTAAATTTTAGCATGTTTCGATCAAACTCGTCTGCCTCGTATATAAAATACTCGCTACCTTCGGCATAAGCACCAAATTTGCCAAACGAAATCCGTGTCCCAATAGAATAACTAACAGGAATACCGGCTTGCTGCAAACACCAGATTGCCATACCGGTAGTATTAGTTTTACCGTGCGTGCCGCTAATCGCCAGCATTTTTAATTGCTTTTGGGCTAGCAGCTCGTTAATAAAGTCATCGCGTTTTGACGTGCGAATGCCGTGCTCGCGCGCAAACACGAGCTCGGGGTGATCTGCAGTAAGGGCAGCTGTATGAATAAACCAGTCTATTGGTTGCGCTGCGTGCTCACGGGCGATGGCACTGCCATCCTGGCCGACCACCACGGAAAACCCTTCGGCCTGCATGTATTTCACCAAATCTGTATCGTTACTATCGGAACCAATGACGTCATGTCCCATGTCGCGGGCAATCATTGCGAGCGGCCCCATGGCCACGCCGCCAATACCGGAAATATAGATGCGCATAGGCTTAGAGTACACCAAGTTTGGATGTATGCCCACCTCCGCAGCGGTGTTCGCAGGTTGCCACTGGATAAGCGCGCCCGGCTATGCGAAAATTATGCTAATGCTGCAACATATAAATGGCTACATTGCGCACCCGGGCGCGTGGCGCAGGGTGACTGCGTCCGAGATGGACAAACTCTACATATCCATGTTGATCCGTACGCTCGGTATTAATATTATTGGAATTTTTGTTCCAGTTTACTTGTATCAGTTGGGTTACGATCTGTGGCAGATATCGATGTTTTTTGTGCTAACTTTTGCGATTCGGCTGGTGAGCGACAACATCGGTATTCGCGTGATAGGCAAATATGGGCCCAAGCACATCATGATCGTTTCGCAGATTTTCCTCATTCTGTTTTTGGGTATGCTACTGACGCTCGAGCGGTATGGCTGGCCGCTGTTGCCGCTTGCGTTTCTTGACGCGTTAGCAACCGGGCTCTTCTATGCCGCATATCACATTGAGTTTTCCAAGATCCAGTCCGCTAAAGACTCCGGCAAAGAGGTGAGTAACATGTTTATTGTCGGCAAACTAGCAAATGCGCTCGGCCCGCTAATCGGCGGTTTTATTGCGCAGATTTTTGGAGTACCAATTGCCGTCGCTGTGTCGTTGGTATTTATACTTTCCAGCTCCGTGCCACTCGTTATGAGCCCCGAGCCGGTGCGGCGTCATCAGCACATCACCTACAAGGGCTTCCCGTGGCGAAGCACTTGGCAAGATGCCTGCGCCAATTTTGCGCTTGGCTTTGAGCAGATTTCGGCGTTATTCATCTGGCCGCTGTTTGTTTCGATATTTATTTTTAGCGAGAACGTGTACGTAAATATAGGCTTAGTCACATCGGTTGGTCTGATTTCGTCTTTAGCGGTAAGCAGGGCGTACGGCAAGCTGATCGATCGGGGCAGAAGCACGCAACTCATGGGCTTTGGCATTTTTGGGCAAATGGCCGCAAACTTTGCTCGGCCTTTCATTGGCAATGTGACTGGCGCGTATATCTTCAACTTAGTAAGCGACCCGCTGCACATTGCTATGCATATGCCTGCACTAGATGGCGTGTACGCGTCAGCATCATCCTATGAAGGGTATCGCAACGCTTACATCGGCTTGATACTCACAGCGGTCAACGTAGCGCGTATGGCGGGCTGGTTGCTTATAGGGATAGTAGCAGTGACGTGGTCGGACAAAGTCGCCTTGCAAAGTGTCTTCGTTGTGACGGCCCTAGTGTTACCGCTTGTTAGCTTCCAACGACTCAGAAAATAATCAGCGAGTTTAGGCAGTTTAGGTTGCCAATGCGCAGCAAGAAAGCAACAATATAGGTACGTATGATCAAACCAAAAAACATTGCAAAACGTGTCAAGACTCCCTACGTATCATCGGTTTGGGTTCTTGCAACTGTCGCGGCAATTTGGTATTTACGCCAAAACAACCTTACGATGATCGAATTGCGCCAAGCCGTGATTGACGAAGACGCAAAGAGCGGTAGCATCATGAAAGTTGAGCCTAAGCTTGAAGCATTGGGCAACCATGTTCTTAACCACATGAATACGAATTTGGGTTCACCGCTTGAGTTACCCGGCACATACAACGCTGCGGTTGAGCGGATACGCGAGCAGGTAGAACAGAGTGGCAGCGCTAACAGTTCAATCTATGCTGAAGCCCAGCGGTTGTGTGAAGACCCAAACGTCCTGCTCA
Organism: uncultured Candidatus Saccharibacteria bacterium; assembly: GCA_964536005.1. Lineage (GTDB taxonomy): Bacteria > Patescibacteriota > Saccharimonadia > Saccharimonadales > JBPEXE01 > CAZHXE01. The sequence goes on along the minus strand of CAZHXE010000043.1, from coordinate 1,149 downwards.
CGGTGCGCGCGCAGTGCATACAAGATTACGTTACTTCGCGTGCTGCCCCTGGCAGCCTGCCCCAAGAATTAGTCTTTCCAGACAAAGCACTCTATAGCTATAACTTTTCCTCCCCAGTGTGGTCGCCAGACATTGCTGGTTTTAGCGTACTGTTGTCTGCGCTTAGCCTTATTGTTTTAGTTGGGATGATGGCGAAGCGCGTCGTTGCTCCGCTGATCGATCGCTGGGTGAACTCCGATCCACTCGAGTAAGACATAAAAAAACTCCAGCCGTTGATGCTGGAGTTTTTGTTTGCCAGGGACCGTTTGGTTTATTGTCCTGCTGGAGTGCTAGTTTCGGTTGAGTTGCTACTGTCTTCAGTTGCCTTTTGCTCAGTCGAAGTGTTTTGCTGTGTTTGTGTCTGCTGTTGCGACTGACCACCCGATGATTGGTAATTCTTGATCGCTTGCGTAACCTGACCATCGGTCTTAAGGTTTTCCCAGAAGAGAACCATGTCAGGATTGATAAACATCCTATCTTCAGGTCCGTGCAATTCTTTTCCGAGCTTAGCGAGCGAAATATTAGCCTGCTGTTGCTTTTCACGGTCTGGTTGCACTTGCTGATCTACTTGCAAGTAGTAAATGTCCTTAAGCTCTGCGTATTCTTTATCCAGATTAGACAGTTTACCAAAGTAAATCTGACCATCTGTCAGGAACACAGCCTGATACAGATCTTTGTTAACAGTGTTTTTGCCTGTTACACCGCTCACAATCGCAAAACCGACAAAACCGGTGATAGCAATCGAAACAATAATAAGCGAGATAACCAACAATTTGCCGGTTAAACCCGATCGGTTAGCTGTTGCGCTAGCCATTTCACTAAATGTTTCTTGTACTTGATTAGCAATATTTGCACTGGGCGCAGGTTGTCCACTCGGCGCTTGTCTTCGAGACGTAAATCGCTCCATCTTCCCTCCTTTTGAAACTGGATTCTAGTGTATCGCAGAGTCATAAGCGTAATCAAGAGTGGTTTTTTGTTTGAAATATTTTGAAGTTTTTCCGGAGACAAATTTAACAGATTAAAAGCCTCCTAAAAATGTAAGCACAAGCAGGGTAACAGGGGGCAAATTATTTGACAAACTCGCTTAACTAGAAGTATTTTAGGGGTACG
>CAZHXE010000042.1:0-9897 GCA_964536005.1 uncultured Candidatus Saccharibacteria bacterium | reverse complement strand
CCTCCTTGTTTGTTTAACGATATCAGCATTCATTATTAAGCGCAAGCACTAAGCTTAGTCCTTCTTAGTGGATATTTTGTATAGGGCATACGGCACACTTAACGAGCTTTGTCCGTTATCATCACGTACTGATTGTAGCTGTACTGTTAAATAGCTCGCCGCTTGCACTCGTACGCTCGGCGAAGATCCAAACTCACCTGATGTAACATCATACGCACCGAACACCTTAAATGAGTACATATTCTTAGCTTCTTTTGCAAAGCCGTTTGCGCTCAGCGCCAGAGATGAGTACGCGACAACGCCACTATCTTCAAACGCCACAGCCGGTTTGCCGCTTAAAGTGAATGCGGCAGGTAGATTCCCTCGCTTCTTGTACTGTGCAGCCTGATACGACGCAATTCGCTTTAACACTGTAGATGCACGAGTGTTATTTGACGTGAAAGTTTGGTCAAGCATCAGGCGCCACTCAAGTTCTGATGACTCAAAACCGTGGATGTCAGCGAAGCGACCCACAAGATCGGCGGCAGACCCGAGCGTGCCATCAGGGCTAACTGTCAACCAGTTCTGCACCAAGCCATTACTTTGCTTTTGCAGTCCATCTAAAAGATCGTAACCGCTGCTTATCAGGCCATTCCAGTTATAGTCGGGACGAATCTTGGCGAACTGTCGGTAGTGGTATGGAGAAAAATACCCAGGGTTAATATATTGTTTGGCTCCTGCCTCGGTCAAGAATGCACTCAGATAATAATCGCCGTTGCTTTGGAATACGGATTTCGTCCAAATATCATCAATTATCTGGCCAGCTGCCTCGAGGTACTTGAACTCTCCCCACTTTTCGTTGGCTTCGATCAAAGCAAGCGCGATGTCAACATCGGCAATTGCCGTGTTGTTAGCGTCGGACAGTGTGTATTTGCCCTGTTTATTTTTAGACCAGACTGATGAGAAGAGCTTGTCGTCGACACGATTTTGTAGGTGATCCCGTGTCCAGCTGTAAATACCGTCAAAAGAATCCTTGTCATTTTGGCGTACGGCCATAAGCATTGCCATTGCCTGGTTTTTTGCTGTAGTTATATCCTTATTTTCGGGATCGATTATTTGTCCGTAGTCCCTAAAATAGTCTTTCTTAAAACTCTGCCATGCATCTTGCATGATAATATCATCGTCATCTTTTACTTTGTACACCTGCGCCCAGTCGCCATTGGTTGAAACATAATCTTCAAGATCGATATAACTTGTACTGAAGCCTGTAAAGTCTGCAATTAATTCAGAGTGCTCAAGTGCCTCTTTAATGACAGGCACTGTGTATTCACTCATTTGTTTTACCATCTCATGCGTCAGCAGAATGTAGTCAATGTTTTGCCAGGTATAACCGAGTCTGTCCTGAACGTCGGGGTCGTATTCAATTTTGAAGAAATAGTCTGCGTTGCCATACCCATAATATTGATTAAGCATTGGGAACGCATAGTTGTCGATCGCGATGCTTGCATCTTTGTCGATATTTTCGACAATCCACTCAATTGCCTTTTGTTGGTTACGGGTTTCATCGGTCGCAAATGTGCGTTTAACCGGACTTCGGAGTGGCATCAAGATTATGCCAATTATGCTTATGGCAACAAATGCCTGCATTGCCAAAGTTGAGCGTCTGCCAGAAGTACTTAAAAGCGGTGCACTGATCATCCAACCCACCATAAGCGCTGCGAACGGAACAAGCGGCAAGAAGTAGAATCCAAGCACAACTCCACCACGAGTTAAGAATAGAAGCATGAGCCAGAATGCAGCGACAATTGGGAACAAGTTGCGGTAACGCTTAACGACTACAAAGATGGTAGCAAGAGCTATCGCAGCGACGCTTATTATAATAAAAGTGTAATCACGGTGGAACCAATCTAGAGCCGCCTGATAAAAGTCACTGCCTTGATTCCAAGGTGCTAACTTTGTTCCACGTGAAGACTGAAAAATAAGTGTATCTATGAGAGTAATACGCTCAAATTCACCAGAAGCAGCGTTTTGACTGGCTGGTAAAAATTCGCCTTTCAACAATGCAAACATCAGATACGAGCCGACTATCATTCCAACAGTGGCAAGGTATTGAAATGCGGCCATCAGTCGTGCTTCTTTGACGAATGTTCGCCAGATTTGATACAGAATTACAGGTATAAATACAATGGCGTTTAATTTGGTCAGTACGCCGAACGAGACAGCGATAGCAGCTAGGTAGACGTCTGAGAGCCGTGAGCGGTTACGGTATGCCAGTACGAAGGCGATGAGTACCCAGAAGATCATAATGTTATCAAGCAAAACTCTACGCTGGTAATAAATCACTAGCGGCGACAGCATTATAACTAGACAAGCAATAATGGACGGTAGTTTTGACTTGGGGAAGATCTTGCGACCCAAGATGTAGACCAAGGCAAGGTTTGCACTCGCAAGCACACCCATGAACACGCGTCCCGAAGTGACAAAATCGCTAAAAATGGTTGTGCCACCGGTAAGCAAATACCATCCTGACATGAAGAGCCAGCCTAATGGCGTATGATCGTACCAGTAGGTGTAGTAGTCGAGCTGACCGGTATGTATAAATGCCAAAGCACGCGCAATATATGTACCTTCGTCATTTTCAATGTAAGGATACTGACCGACGTTATACATGTGAAGTTCAAATTTAATAAGTACCAGCAGTACGATCCAGAAATAGTCGCCCTTCATCATAGTTCGAAGCCGTGCGTACATGTCTTGCAAGCTAAAGCTGAGCTTGCTCTTGGAAGTTTCTTTGCGCTGGCTCGAACGGGCCTGCTTGCTTAAGCGCCATGACCGGACAATTGTGGATGTATTAGGCTTCTGCTTCGGCATGCTGCTGTACTCTGTGTTGACCAGTATGGGTGGTCTTTTCCCAGTTATTTTGACTCTTTAGCTCTCTCCATACTGCGCGAATCGCTCCAAACGCGAGCAAAAATTGGTATGGGCCGAATGTGACGACATACAATATGAGTGTTTTAATCGAGAACTTAAGATGCTGCTCTCGGGTAAATTGCCATAGCGCCGCAAGTTGCATTGCCATGAACATGAAGACTAAGAATAATGGCGCGAAGCTAAAGATGGCCAATATTAGGGGCATCTCAAATGTTAGACCATATGCAAACACGAATGGCGTAATAATCAACGTGGCAGCTTGTACTGCTGGGAATCCCATCAGGAAGAGTGCAAGTATTCGTGCCTTCCTTGTTGGCAATCGTCGCCAATGTCCGAGTTTAATAACTTGGAAAAATCCCTGACACCAGCGTGTACGTTGCTTGACGAATTGCTCGATAGTAAGGGGTGTTTCCTCTTTAGTTACGTACTCTGCCTCGTACACAGCGTCAATAACTGCGCCCGCCGCACTTAGGCGCACACCAATCTCGGCGTCTTCTGCCAAACAATTTTCGTTCCAGCCGCCAATTTCGCGAACCATCTTCGTATTAAAAAACACAGTATTGCCACCAAGTGGTACGGCGCCCGCTTTAATATGCGCATGCATGCGCGATTTAAACCAAAAGTAGTACTCAAGCACATTATGACTCGAGAACCAGCGGGTTGTGTAATTCATAAGTTGCACGCCAAGTTGCAAGATATCTACATTCCGCTCTATGAAGACTGTATTCGCAACATTTAAGAGGTCAGGGTGGACTTCGTCCTCTGAATCAAAAATAACTAGGTAGTCGCCCTTAGTTTCTTCTAGCCCCATGTTTAACTGGTACGGCTTGTTGAGTGGTGTGTGGTCAAGGCTTACTTGGATGGCTCGACCATTTGTTACGTCGTAGTCACGAATGGCTCGCTCGGCAACGCGAAATGTTCCAATGTCATCTGCGCGGCCAATAAAAATAATTTCGTACTTCGACTTTGGATAGTTCTGCTTAGATAGCTGCGCAATTGTGTGACCTATCACATCCTCCTCGTGCAATGCTGGCAGCAAGATAGTGAATGTGTGCTTAGGTTTCGCAAACTTTGTCGGTGCTTTAGATCGCTTCAAATTTTCAGGATTCGACCAAACGTAGAGATTGAAATAGAGCGTTAATACACCTAGTAAGAACATGCTGAGTACGAAGCCGAAGAAGATCCAAAGCACTTGTAGGGTACCCGCAGCCTAGGACTGCAATTTATTAAACAGGTTAACTTTTTGAGATGCAGCAACGTAAGTCAGAAGATAAGCTAGTGTAATTACAACCAGGCTATGCCATGAAAATCCAAGCGCTAAAGCAAATGTAGATGCAATCAGCATGGTTGTCGCGCGCCACGCCTTCGTTACGTGGACGAAATTGCGGCTAGGCTGTTCGCCCTGATTCCACCACTTTGTGACGCTCACAATTGCGTCCGACACAGCAAGCGCTACCGCTAGGCTTAAGAAAACGGTCACACTGGAAGAGACATTTAGGGAGGTGATAAGGCTAACAATAATTACAAATGACAATACCGCAGAGCTTAACGAAGCCATAACGGGCACTGTAAAGCGACGGATAAGCTTGTCTGGGTTAAGATGTGCACAAAAGGTCACAAAGCCAGTAATGTCGTGGACGCTGATCTTTGAACTGCCTACTTTTCTGTCGGAAAAATTAATAGGAATCTCAACAATCTTCATACCTTGCTTGTCAACGGCATCTGTCAGGCTGACTTGAAATACATATCCTGTTGATCCCGGTAAATCGTAGTTGATGGCACGGAGTGTGGAGCTGCGATACGCACGCAGACCTGCTGTTGGGTCGGCTACGCTTGTGGTAATGCCGCCAATAGTACGCGCTACCCAACGTGCAACTCGAGTGTTGATAATGCGCTTGAGGGGCCAATCGCCAGGTATGAAACCGCCGTCGACATAACGTGATCCGATCACTAAATCTGCTTCCTGTTCAATCAGGGTATCGATCATTATCGGCAACATTTTTGGATTATGCGAGAAATCGGCATCCATTTCCATGATCGCAAGCACGTCTTCATTTTTAGCGAGTATGTGATCAAAGCCGCGGGCATAAGCATTGCCTAGCCCTGCTTTATTACCCTCTAGCAGCTCGACGCGTACGTTGGTTTGTTTGAATTTCCGAACAAGATCGGCTGTTCCGTCTGGCGACTTATCGTCGATGACTAATACGTTCGCTTTGATGTCTGGTCGTTTGGCAAAAGCCTTTGAGATCGCAGTTAGTATGCCGGTGATATTCCCAGCTTCATTATAGGTAGGTAATGCCACCCAAATGATTTTAGGCTGTTGCCCTTTCACGATATTACCTCTCTTTACACTGACTTAGATTAATGTGGCGCGCGGATGAGATGCTCCAGCTGCGCTTTTCGCCGTACATAGTTTGATAAAGCGAATAGTCTTTAATGATGTTTATATTACATGATTTTTGTATAAAAGTCAATCATATTTCATGAATCTAATATGATAAAAAGCAGCTCTTGTACTGCTGCGACCACTACCTGCCCTACATCAAAATAACCATCGCCAAGACTTTCACCACTTAAACAACACAAGTGGACTTCATGGCGTTACATGCTTGCCGCTAAGTTGCTTGTTATAAATAACTTATAACGCCACGTTGGTCAGTACGAGATTACTCACAGTTGAACCTTTCTATTTTAGTACGCAGGTTGATATAAGCGCAATATGATTTTCTTAATATTCACTCGGCCACTATCGTCAAATATTGCATTATGGCAAATAATATGATACACTTAGCTAATTCAAGTTTCTAAAAGTTTGGGAGATGTATTATTCATGGCAAAACGCAAGAATGTGCTCGTAATTGGAGGCGGCTTTACAGGTTTGGTAGCTGCTTACCGCTTATCTAAAAAAGGCTATGCAGTCACGGTAGTAGAAAATGCGCCCGTTGTTGGAGGCCTAGTTAGTGGTTTTACTCTTAAAGACGGTACTCCGCTTGAGCGTGCGTATCACTTTTTATACAAGACTGATCGCTACATTCTTGACCTCGTTAAAGAACTGGGCATCGATGATAAACTAACCTTTCATCACAGTTCTATCCTCGCCCATGTGAACGGTAAGCCCTACTCACTAGTAACCCCTATGGATTTACTCAAATTTGACCCTATTAGCCTGCCAAACCGAGTTAGAACTGGGTTAACAGGGTTGTATCTGCAAAATGTGCGAAACTGGGATAAGCTGACTAAAATAACCGCCATCGACTGGCTCAACAAGCACAATGGCAAGCAGGCTACAAAGGTTATCTGGGAACCATTATTGCGCGGTAAGTTTGACGTCTATTACGACAAAGTTACTATGGCTTGGCTTTGGGGACGTATTAAGGTCCGCCAAGATTCAAAAGACAAAGGCGAATTAACTGAAAAACTCGGTTACTTTGAAGGTGGCTTTGGTATTATCATCGACAAACTCATGTCCGAGCTTAAAAAGCGGAATGTAACAGTGATCACTGGCACACCGGTAGAAGCGATTAAAACACTTGACGATAACAAGTCAGAGGTAACATTCAATAAGGAAAACCATATTTTTGATGCCGTTATTGCTACTACGCCGAGCCGTGTATTTGCACAAATCATTAAGGACAACAAGCATGCTACAAAGGAATATCGCGACAAACTGACTAGTATCGACTACCTCGCAGCAGTGCTGATGGTGTTTGTGAGTGACGAAAAACTGACCGACACATACTGGCATCAAATTCATGACAAAAATGCACCATTTCTCGTTATGCTAAGCCTATCTGCGTTAACCGGAACTGAACAGTTTAAGGGCAAGAACATTTACTACATTGGCGACTACGTCACGCATGACAACCCACTATTCGCAAGTATGACTGAAGATGAAATTCGCGAAAAATGGTTTAAAGGCGTTAAGAAGCTTTTCCCAAACTTCAACCAAAAGCAAGTTTCGGAAAGTTATGTCTTTAAGTTTGGTAACGCGCAGCATATTGTCGACATCAATTACGAAAATGAGAAGCTCCCAGACTACAAGACTCCATTGCCTGGCGTATTCTTAGCTAACTTTAGCCAGATCTTTCCTGAAGACCGTGGCACAAACTACGCTGTTCGTGACGGAAACAAGATAGCCGACATGGTCGACCATAGGCTGACAGTTAGCGCCAATAGCAAAAAGAAATAGTCTAATCAGTTACGACCTTCGCACTTTAACCTAAGTTATATTTAACGTTACTGTTTTTGCGCGTTGCGTACCAGTTCGTCGGCGTAATCAACCCAGAATAGTCCTTCATTTGGGCCACCGTTGCAGTTTCCGTCAGACTCGCCGGGTACTTTGATATACATATAGCCAACGAGCCCTGTATCTTGGTCAAATAATTGTGGTGACCTACCTAAGCCGCGACCGCGCGGGTTACACCAGTCGTTGTTGGCAGGGGCGCCAGTACCATTACGACTTGTGTCGATAATAAACTGTGTGCCACCTAACATGCGGGATATTTCGTTACCGTAGGTTTCCAGGTCACTATTAGGCTGAAAATTCGATACATTTAAGCTAAACCCGTCGGCATTCGCAACGCCTGCAGTTCGTAAGTAGCTCGCCATTGTTTGTGCTGGCTTCCACGCGCTATGGCCTGCGTCAATGAAAATGCGTGACGATGGGATTTTATTTATTTTTTTGACAGCCTCTGAGATGAGCTCGCTTCTTTGAGTGCGTTGTTCTTCGTTAAGACAGTCCTGCATCGGCAAGGCATCAGGTTCAATCACAAAAATAGTCGGTTGATTACCTATAGCAGCAACAATTTTGTCAACCCACTTAAGGTACGCATCGGCGCTTGTGGCACCATTCTGATCATTGCAACCTAAGTGAGGTATGTTATAGAGTACGACCGATAAATACTCTGTTTCTTTTGCGTCAGCTACTGCTCGTTTAAGTACGTCAAAGCCCTGCTGTGAGTCACTAGTAAGCCAATAAAATGTGGGTTTTTGAGCGAGCGTTTGCAGGTTGGCGCGCTGCGAGTCAGATAGTGACGTCGTTGGGTTCGTCAAGAGGCTATTAACTTGTTGCCTCAGGGGCAAATGGAGTGATTTAATCTTTTGCGACTGATCGGAATTGGCAGTTGAAGAGCGCGGATTACTCCTATTTATATTGGTGGGCATCGAAGGCTGGTCTTGCATGGGAAAAAGCTTAGCACAAATTATCACCAAAAAAATGCCAAGATATATCATCCAACCTTTGACTTTTAGTCTTGAGAAACGGTTCTGTGCATGTATGTGCGCACGATATCTTTTCGTCGTATAAACTCCCTTTGCCAGTAATTTTGACTACATAAAGCATAAGCAAAATACTTGCGAAATAACTCAATTTATAGTTAAATCTGTATATCTATTATAGCAAACACAAAAAACCATTCATAAAAAGCTTCCTCAAGCGCTACCATAGAGCATCAAAGAAAGTGATGATCGGGCTTGCGTTTGGCAGTATGCTTTCCGTAACAGGCGTGGCATTCGCAGTTTTATACGAGCCGCTCCAGACTGCCACGAACCCTGTCGAAATTGTGCCAGAGACAAGCATTGCTTCAAATACTGCTAGCCCATCCTCAGTGACTGATTCATCTGAGCAGGAAGATCTGAAAAAGAAACCTGAGTCTAAAGACGAGGACGAACCTTCTACTATTGAAAGCAGCATTGACAGTGATTCGGTGGTACCAAGCGAAGCACTTGGTGCAGAGAACGAACCAGCTACGACAGTTACACCTGCAACAGTTGGTTCAACCCAAGACTGGTCCTTGAATCGTCTTGCCGGTCAAACACTCTTTATTGGTCCACATAATCCGGCTGCGACCACAGCAACAAGTGTTCGTAGCACCAAGCCGGCTGATGCTGCTGCTTTTGACATTATTGCAAAAACCGCAAAAGGGATTTGGCTAATGCCAAGCTTATACAACTCTGTAGGCTATGTAAGTCAGATCTCTGCATCTGCAGCAAGTGCTGGTCAGGTGCCGGTGTACGTGCTCTATGGGATGCGTTCAGTAGCCTGCGCAGATGGTAATACCGGCGCAAGTGCCGTGAGTTACAAAAATTGGGTCAAGTCTCTGAATTCTGCCATGGGCAGTACTAAATCAGTTGTTATTATCGAGCCCGACGAACTTGCTCTAGATTACTGCGGAAGTGACTACACCACTAAGCGTCGTCGATTGATTTCTGAGGTTATTGGTTTGCTGCAAAAATCAAACCTAGAGCTATATGTCGACATTGGTCATGGTTCATGGCTATCCGTGACCGAAGCGGCAGCAATCCTCAATGAAGTTGGCGTGCAAGCTACCAATGGCTTCTCGTTGAATGTTTCGAACTTCACCACTACGGCCGTCAATACTTCCTTTGGTGACGCGCTGTCGGCATCGCTTGGCGGAGCTCACTATGTTATCGATACGAGTAGAAACGGCAAGGGACCAAATGAAGCACACGAATGGTGTAATCCTTCAGGCAGGGCCCTAGGCGAGCGAAGCAAGACTCTCGGCAGCTCATCAAAGTTAGACGCCTACATCTGGATTAAGTACCCAGGTGAATCAGACGGAACGTGCAACGGTGGGCCTAGCGAAGGTCAATGGTGGCCCGAATACGCGCTAGGACTGGCGAAACAAGCCGGTTACTAAATGAGGACTTTGCAAGCATGGCCAATTACAAAGGACACTTATATGGGGGTATCGCGGCAGGACTCATCGTTGACGGTGCCTATTTCATGTTGCAAGACGGCACAATTGACACGGGTGTTGCCCTGCGCGAAAGCTGGCAATTGTTTGTTGGTCTAATTATAATAGCTGCGCTGTTTGGCTTATGGCCTGACATCGATACTAATTCTAAAGCACAAAACATATTTTTCAGTATCGCTTTAATAACTGACCTTATGCTAATTGCAACTGGCTACTTTGAGGCTGCTGCTTTCCTGGGGCTGATGGCGATGACGCCTATTGTAGGCAGGCA
>CAZHXE010000041.1:5451-9908 GCA_964536005.1 uncultured Candidatus Saccharibacteria bacterium | reverse complement strand
TCTCGGGGTAGCATCCTTCAACTTTCCTCTCATAACCCACCACAGCATGCGATATGGGATGTCGTACCAGCGTTTCCATGTACGCCCGATTTCAGGCACCTTTTTAAAAGCTGCTTCTATGGTAACATCGTTGTCTTTCATCATACTTTAGTATATACCTGCTGCTTACTAGAAAGAGCAAGCATAATGGCTATAGTATGGTACTATGAGCCGAAATCAATCATCAATTCAGCCACCTGAGGAATAAGGTGTTCATCCACCCCTTACACAAGTCTCTTTTTAACCAAGCTAAGCTACGTATCTTCGCCATAGAACTTAGCAACGTACTATAAAAGTCGATCAACCCGTTCCCAATCTCTTTTGTTTCCTTGATGGTGTCGCTTCTGTAGTTTTGCTCCTCCAAAATCTGCCGAAGCCGCTATCCCGGCGTCCCGTTAATAAAGCACGAGTCCCTTCACCAAATCCCTACAAAATAATCATCGCATCGCCAAAACTATAAAAGCGATACTTCTGCTTAATGGCATGTTCATAAATACGCTTGAGCTCGGCCTCGCCCGTAAAGGCAGCTACTAGCATCAGCAAACTAGTACCCGGCAAATGGAAGTTGGTAATGAGGGAATTCACCACATGCAGTTGGTCGCCTGGCTGGATGAAGATTGAGGTTTCTGCAAAGTCAACGGGCTTTACGCCGCCAAAGTCGTTATAAGCACTCTCGAGCAGGCGAGTAGTAGTGGTGCCTACCGCGGTGATGTGGCTGGCTTGGTTGATGGCCTCGGCAGCTTGGCGGCTAATGCTGTAGCTCTCTGAGTGCAGCTTTTTTGCCTGTATTTGCTCGGCCGTGAGAGGCGCGAAGGTGCCCAAGCCCACGTTGAGGGCTACTTTAACGATAGGATGTTGAGCGCTAACTTTCTCCAGTAGCTGAGGTGTGAAGTGCAAGCCAGCAGTTGGTGCGGCCTTGGATCCTTCCTGTTTGGCGTAAACGGTTTGATACTCGCCACTCAGCGATTCATCCTGTGCGATGTAGGGTGGAAGTGGCGTGAGCTTGTATTTGTCTAAAATCGGGTCGTCGAGCGACACATTGAAGGTGAGCGTGCGGTGACCGTATTCGTTGATATGCCCAACGGAAACGGTGATATTCTCATCTAACTCGACAGTTTGGCCAAGCTTGAATTTTTTACCTGGCCGCACCATGGCCTCGGCCGTGTGATTGTTGACTGTCTTTAGCAAAAAGAGTTCGTAGTTACTAAACCCCAGGCGGCACTTGTCTACTTTAGCCTCGTTAAGCACGAGCGTAGTAGCGGCGGGCAGTATATTTGGTAAGTCATAAAAGTGCAGGTCCTGGATGGATTTGTCTGCGCGGGAGTATGCCAACAGCCGCGCGTGGTCGCGTGGGTGAGCGGGGCGCTGAGCGATAAGCGCTTCTGGCAAATGAAAGGCAAATAGTTGCTGGGCATTGCTACTCATAGAGGATGATTATACCTAACGTCTGGGCTTTGACGAGAAGAATGTTACAGGGAAATAACACATAAAGCATAGGCGTTACATTATAAACATGTTAACTGTAGTATTACCTACAACGTTTTAAAGCAAACAGCACAACAAACAATAAATGCCAACAGATGAACGCATTACAAAATGATTCTATCCACATGCATTGGGCTCATACATTACATGCGCTTCGCTATATACTTTTTATATATGAACTCGCTACGCGACCTACTTCTAAACAAAGCAAATGACATTGATATTGCCGCCGTTAAGGATGATATTGATGTGATACAGGCTGAGCTTGACCGTTTCTTTAGCGGTGGTATTCACCTCAGTAAAATCCAGAATGGCAGCGCTCTTGTGACAGCCCAGAGTGCCCCTATGGCGGCCAACTTCCGTATGCAACAGCATCAGTTGGTTGAGGATCTTAACTCTAGTTTGCGGACCAAACTGACTAAATTTGTTATTCGAATTGCTTAATTAGATTCCTCCATTTTGATATTCAAAACGAGTAGTTTTGATGTGTGAGTTACAACAGTATAAGGTGTTAAACGCTCATATTGACGCATCAAACACCGTAACCACAAAAACTCATTTTCAGTATTCGGCTCTGCTTTATGTTGTGTCGCATACACTGGTTCAGCTATTACAATCGATACAGCCCCCAGCTAACCATGACGTTTTCATTTAAAAGAACAGATACAGATACACTGAAGTGATTCGACTAAAATTATAATCTCAACAACAAAGCCCAAGTTCAAGATAGCAGATTCGCCAGCCCCTTCAGCCCATCCAAGCAAAAGTATCCGCACGCAATTGTAAATACTTATAAAACAATTGGATTAGGGTAGAAGGAGCATACGAGCACGCACTACCGCGCAACTCCTGGCACACCACCAAAGGAGTTCTCTAGCACTTGCAAAACCTCCCAATTGAATTGCATGAGCCACTAGAAGGCAGCGCTGCTTACGCAACCATTAAGTGCCTATCCGTGTGCTTGTGCGCGAGCGGGATGCGAACAAAGCACCAAGGACAAGGCACTAATAGTGAGCGTCTGCCTGCGACTAGACCGCAGTCGTTTACTACACCGTTTTGCCATACCATGGCCACCATGATCTGCCGTATGCGATGTCACACTCCCTGTTGCTTTGGGGCCATATGTACATGCCGCCGAGAACATACTGTGTGATGATCAGTAAACATATCGACAGACATAGCGCGGCTTAGGCGGCACACCATTTGGATTTTGGGTGTCTCTAAACATGCAAGCTAGTCGTTGGGTAAGAACCGAAAGGTACTCTAAACAATTGATGCTGCATTATGCAGGCATATGCTTAGGCAAAAATTCGCACCGTCTTGCCTTCGGCGTAGGCAGCCAGAATCATTTCCTGGACTGATTCTGGCAACCGAAGGTTGATATATTGCTGGCCCCGAGCCTGCGACAATGTGCAGGTTCGGTATTGACGGCGAACGCGCCGATGCACTGAAGGCTTAGCCTCGCTTATTACTAAATCAACGTACTTAGTTTGAGTTGTTTGTAGCATGGCTGAAGCCTCCCGTTTAATTATTTAGCCTCCTCATCATAGTGCGCATAAAAGCGTGTGTCAACATTTTTTCTTGAACATTCTTGAACATGTTGACACATCTGATTTAACAGAGTACTATGAACGTGGATAAGTCGTAAATAACGTGGAAAAACCTGAGTATAATCAGCGCATCCACGGGGGATAAACGAGACACTATGCATATTATTCAAAAGCGATTGCTGAGCCTCGCAAAGGACATTGATCTGGCGCAGTTTGGCTACAGAAAATTAGGCGAGCAAGTGAAGGAGCCACATCCACAGAAAGTGAAGTGGCACTTACAAAAGCTATTAAAAGACGGGTTTTTATACCGTGACAATCAAGGCTCTATTAAGGTAACGAGCCAAGACCCTCAACCGCGACTCGCTAAGGTCCCGATCCTCGGACTTGCCAACTGCGGCGAGGCATTGTCCTTTGCCGACAACACCGTCCACGACTACCTAACGGTCTCACCCAAACTACTAGGCAGTCGCAATACACAGTCGCTGTTTGCGGTGCAGGCAACAGGCGATTCCATGAACGCCTGCAGTGTAGAAGGTCAGGCGATTGATGACGGCGATTATGTTATTGTCGATAATTCACAGCAGGTGCCACGCAGCGGGCAGTATGTCGTCTCGTCAATCGAAGGCATGGCGAACATCAAGAAGTTCGTTCGTGACGACCAGAATCAGGTTATTGCATTGGTTAGCGAATCGACCAAGCCACGTCCGCCAATCGTACTGTCGCAAGATGACATTGAAAGCTACCATGTGCACGGTACCGTGGTAGCCGTAATCAAATCGTATGCATAGCAATAAGCTAAGCCGTGAAGAATACGCAATACTTGGCTGCATTTTTTAGGACACGGTATAGTACATATAGTGAATATGCGCACTGGCGGGTATTTGTGAAGTAGACAGTAGTAGGTGGGCAATACGTGCAACGCAATAGATACATAAAGAGGAAGGGAGGAAACGCATGAGTGCAACACTGGTATTAGGCGGCGGGTGCTTCTGGTGCGTCGAGGCCGTTTATCAGCGTGTTAAAGGCGTAAGCAACGTGGTGTCGGGGTATGCTGGCGGCAGCACACCAAGTCCGACCTACCATAATCATGCCGATCACGCGGAGGTTATTCAGATTACATATGACCCGGCAGTTATTCCTTTGGAAATATTGCTGGCTATATTCTTTCACGTACACGACCCAACCACACTCAACCAGCAGGGCTATGACAAGGGTACGGCATACCGTTCTATCATCCTGTATCAAACCGACAACGAAAAACAAGCCATACAGACCGCTATCAAGCGCGCTCAACCAGATTGGGTTGATCCTATCGTTACCGAAGTTAAACAGCTGGACGTGTTTTATCCAGCCGAAGATTACCACCAGAATTTCTTTAACGAA
>CAZHXE010000041.1:0-5441 GCA_964536005.1 uncultured Candidatus Saccharibacteria bacterium | reverse complement strand
GCCAAGTTATTATTAACCCAAAGCTAGCCAAGTTTAGAACCGCCTTTGCCGACTACTTTAAGAACCCCACAGACGAAGATGGAAGCACTGGAAAATAATCAACCCTGCAGTGACAAGATCGCCTACGAGACTCCAAAAGAGGCCCGATCAGCGATAACGACCGTGTCATACTGGTATAAGCGCCCGAAGCTAACAATCTACAAATGCCAGCACTGTAACTTGTATCACCTGACGCAGCAGGCTGACGAAGATTAGTGCTCCAGCTATAAACTTACCCCACAGCAGACACCTAAAGAGAACCCCTAACTCATGTCAAAATCACCCACAATCAACTTAAACGCAGCGCAAGCCGAAGCTATCAACATCGTTACCGGCCCGGCCTTGGTTGTGGCAGGAGCCGGTACCGGCAAAACCAAAGTTATAACCGAACGCATTGCTAAGTTGATAGCCAGCGGCATCGATCGCCAGGCCATCCTAGCGTTAACATTTACCGATAAAGCAGCCCAAGAGATGCTCGACCGCGTTAGCGATCTGTTAGAGCAAAGCTACGGGGTGGAACTCAATATATTTACTTTCAATGCCTTTGGGCAAGAAATGCTGCGTGAGTTCGCCATCGAAATTGGACACAACGCAAACATGCGCCTCGTTGGCGACACAGGCAAAGCAGTGCTACTGCGCGAGCATCTGGACGAGCTCGGCCTAGATTACTTTTCGCCCATCTCGAGCCCCGATGGTCAGCTTGCGAGTCTGTCGGATTATTTTTCGAAACTAAAACAACAGCTCATAAAGCCCGTTGAGTACCAAACGTATGCACAAAATTTGCCCTCATCTGACGATGCCGAGCGCCTCGACAAGCAACGCCACGCCGAGCTCGCCAATGCCTTTGCTGCCTATTTGCGCATTACCAGAGAACGCAACATTATCGACTACGACGACCAACTGTACTTACTGATCGAACTACTAGAGAAACGCCCCAATGTGTTGAATAAGCTACAACAAAGATACGCTTATGTTCTGGTCGATGAGTTTCAAGACACTAACCCCATGCAGTCGCGCCTGCTCGACCTTTTAGCAGCAAAACACAACAATATTATGGCAGTGGGTGATGACGACCAGAGCATTTACGGCTGGCGTGGGGCGACACTCGCAAACATCCTGCAGTTTAAAGATCGCTACCCAGAAGCCAAAGAAATCACCCTAATCGAAAACTTCCGCTCCACCCAGGAAATCCTCGACACCGCCTACCACATGATCCAGCACAACAACCCTGATCGGCTTGAGGCCATCAACGGTCTCGACAAACGGCTGGTTGCGCACAAGGGAAGTGGTACTATGCCATCGCTGAGCTGCTTTAGCTCG
This sequence comes from uncultured Candidatus Saccharibacteria bacterium, assembly GCA_964536005.1. GTDB lineage: Bacteria > Patescibacteriota > Saccharimonadia > Saccharimonadales > JBPEXE01 > CAZHXE01. The sequence goes on along the minus strand of CAZHXE010000041.1, from coordinate 4,082 downwards.
CTCGAAGCAGAGCTGGCTTGGGTAGCTCGTGATATCGAAGCCCGCCTAAAGAAGGGTCAAGACCCCGGCTCAATTGCTATCCTGACCAGGCGCAATGCCGGGGTCAAACAGATCCACGGCGTGCTGGATGCGCATAACATTGAGCACACCATATCGGGTGTGAGCAATGACATGTACCAGCAGCCCATTATCGGCACCATGATAGAGGCATTAAAGTGCGTGGTTGACCCGCACGACAATCAGGCGCTCTACCACACCTTAAGTGGCCCGTTGTTTGCGTGCCCTCAGGAGGCGCTGGCCGATGTATCGGCTCGCATCAGGCGCAACCATATGCTGCTTGAACAGGCACTGGCCGAACTGGAAGATGAGACATTTACGGCCGCACTTACTATGCTGAAAGAATGGCGCAGCAGTGTTCATGAGCTTAGCGTAGGTGCATTGGCGTACACCATCATCGACCAAACTGGCCTCAAGCAGAACCTATATAGCAAGGCAGAGGAAAGCTATGAAGGGTCGCTCACTGTACAGGTACTTGGCCAGTGGTTTTCGAGCCTGCGTGACTTTGAGCAAGTGGCCGACATCCCGAGTGCTATCAATTATCTACAGAACCTGCCCGTTCTACGTGCAGAAGGAGAGTTACTGAGCGACGAAGCGGGCGATACACTGCCCAGCGCGCCCATTGTTATGAGCGTACACAAAGCCAAGGGCCTGGAGTGGGATACGGTTTATATTGTGGACTGTACGGAAAACACCTTCCCGCTTCGGCGCTCGTCTAGCAGCCTAACTGTGCCGCCCGAGTTGACGCTGATGAGCAGCGCCGACGACCACTACAGCGAAGAGCGCCGCCTCATGTACGTGGCACTGACCCGAGCACGCAAGGAGTTAATCTTAACCTATAGCGAAACGCACAATGGAGTCACCAAGCGTAAACCATCGCGCTTTTTAGTCGAGATGTTCGCCGATCACCTCTCGCCGCACATGGTAGAAGAGCTCAAGCAGCAAATTAGCCTAGACCTGTTCAGTATCCCCAATGTCAAACCTGCCGAGTTCCACCTGCCTCCACACCTTGTTAGTGGCCAAAACCTGATCTTAACTGCCTCACAAGCAAATGACTATTTGCGTTGTCCGCTTGATTTTAAGTATCGCCACATCCTGAACGTACCAGTGGCCGCCAGCCCAGCCAGCGCCGTGGGCACACTGCTCCACAGCCTGATCCAAAGCGTCAACGATGCCCGCATTAAAAACGATGCCGTACCCGGCTTGGCTGACCTTGCTGAGCGTCTGGAAGGTAACTGGCCACAGGACGGCTACACATCGGCATTGCAGCGCGACCGCGCTCGCGATCAGGCCACAGCAGCATTCGGTCAGCTATACGAGCGGTTACTTTCAGAGCCAATCCCACTCAAGAGCGAAGAGCCGTTCAGAGTACACATCCCAAACAGCCGTTTGATCCTGAAAGGCCGCATCGACGCAATTATGCCCACCACGAATGGCGTGGAAATTCGCGACTATAAAACCTCAACCTCGGCCACAACGCCTCAAAAGGCTAAGCAAAGCACTCAGTCTAGCAAGCAGCTCGAGATGTACGCGCTAGCTTGGCTGCTCAAGACTGGAGAACTGCCCGTAAGTGTATCGCTAGATTTTGTACTAACTAACCAGATAGGCACCGTCAAAAAACAAGCCAAAACTATCGATAACCTGGCCGCAAAACTCACTAGCATGGCCGAAAGCATCGTGGCGGGTGAGTTCACACCAGGCTACGATCACCGCTATTGCCATCATAATCAAGAACTGACGGAGGAGTAGTCCTCACATGCGGCACAAGCGTAAGCAATTTGCCAAGCCAGGCCTAGGGGAGCTATACTTCGCATTATGGATATGAACCCGATTAACAACCTGCCTGTTGAGCCGCCAACCCCGAATCGTTTTAAGCAAATACTCGGCCTGTTCGCTAGCAAAAAAGTCTACCTAACCTGCCTGGGATTATGCATCGTTGCCATTACTGGCATTTGCATCACGTTGGTTTATGATGGCCCTAAAGAAGAGGTATCGCAGAATAACAACCAGCAAAATCAGACCAATAATCAGCCTAACGATAACCTGCCTAACGATGTACCGCTACCAAGCCCAACCGAAGCTAAACTGAAATACACAGCTTCCGACAACAAGAACGGTGCTATTTTTGGCCTATCAGACGGCAACAAGATTTGGCTTGAACGCACTGAATATTCATGGGATAAATACGAGCTTTGGGAAAATTGGATTTTCTACCTCACGGTACCCGAGGCCGACCAGGCCAAGCTCGAAAACGGCATCGACAAAATCTCGTACACATTGAGCGCGTTTAACCTACTCACAAAGAAATATGTAGATATTTCTACAATAACCATGCCCGATTCCATCGCAGGTGTCGCAGCACTAGACATCCAAGCCGACCACTTATACATCCGGGTTGGCGGTTACCGTGCGCTTGGCTCAACGTATCGCTGCCGACTCAATAAAGATGAAAGCTGCACCAATTTTGGTGAGCTATATTCAAAGCAAGGCTACCTGTACGACTACCGCACGTATGCACTGATCGCAGATAGCTTCGGCGATGCCGGCTATTCCAGTTCAACTCTTAAAAAGTTTGTCTACACCACTAAAACCGAATCAGTACTCAAAAATGTAAGCGCTAACCAGGGGCACGGTCAGGCATTCATTACAGCCGATTCTAACGGACTCATGTGGTTTATAGACGGGGGCAAGTACATTGAACCAGGTTCAACTGAGCCAAAGCCGGTTGAAACATACAGCCGCCTGTACGCAATAGACGACACCGGTGCCGAAGTTAAATCCTTAAAGGCAAGCGATTTAAACATTAGTTCGATTGGCTACGCCTCGTCAAGCTCAAATAACCAAGACATTATCAACATTCGAATTGGCGCAGATGAGGGCAACAGCACCTACAACACAGTGACAGGAGAAATTGCAACCGCAACGGCTGACGACGGAACCTTAAAACCCATGGCCGATCGCGCCACCGACGCAGCTAAGAAACTTGGTTTGCCGACAGGCTGGAGCTTCCAGGCACGTCGCAACCCTAACGAGCCGGAAGAAGAATAGAGTAGGCTGCAGGTCCTGCCGCCAGGTACGGCGTGCTCGTAATACGATTTTTGAAAAGTGATAAAGTTTTCTGGCTAGCGGTGTGCCGTGCTCCATTGGTTGCCCTGCCGAATGAATGACAGAACTGTGGAGCAGGCGACACCGCGAGCCAAGAGAAAAGGGGAGGATTTATGAGTGAGCCAAAAACGCGGTCAGCAAGGTCAGTGCGACCAAACTGCAGTTAATGAGCACGAGAATGAGCCAAACCTCCCAGCCAAGCTCATCATCCTGCTCAAAACAGCGCATCCAGAGCAGGAGCGCAACAGACGTGAGTGCAAGCGCAATCATGCCCAAGCCAAGTACCAGCAGTGATGGTGACCTTGCGAGCGCCATGACTACAGCCATGGTGACCGAAAGTGATATTGGCAGCCCCAGCCCCAGCGCGTGCAGCAGGCGTGGGCGCCAATCTATGGTTTCAACCATATAGCACCGCGCCAACATCACCAGTAAGCTGAGATTGATTCGGCATCGACGCTATGCAGCCAAGCTATTAGCAAGCACGATCGCCACGTTTATGGCAGCCGAGCCTGGCTTGAGAATGACGTAAGTCATACATGCTGCCGAACCGGTGAACAGCCCAGCAAGGCACCATAGGCTAGCGTTGAGGTCCGCCGAACTATCCAACATCAGCTTCCAGGTGATGAACACCCAGAATGCAGCGATCAGGCATTCGAAAAACGCCAGCAGGATGTCACCACCATGCCAGTCGCCCCAGATTCCGGCAAATGCGACTATCACGGACGTGATGGGCACGACCGCCCCAATCAGGACAGTTACTAGTACCCGCCACCAATCGCGCCGAGCTACAGGGGAAGTGTGAATTACTCGAAGTACCATACGGATTCCTGTCTTAGTAAGTGGGTCGGACTAGTTAACACTCTTGATCATGTCCATATACTGGACGAGACAGAATATGTTCAGAATATTGATGGGCAGCA
>CAZHXE010000040.1:0-10489 GCA_964536005.1 uncultured Candidatus Saccharibacteria bacterium | reverse complement strand
ATCAATATAATCTTGGTCGACCCAGGCAATGGCTATATCTTCAGCCTTGAAGCGCACGATTCGCTCAAGCTTGGTCCTGTTATTGACCGAGAGTTGCTTAGAATCAGCCAGGCCGTCGATGTGCTCTACCAATCGTACTCCAGCAACAACCAAAGGGCCTGCTATACAACCTCTCCCAACTTCATCAAACCCTATCGTAGCTGGCAAATTCTTTCTCCAATACATCAATTTGTACTTCATGCTTAAGCAAACCAGATAAGCGTTTTATATGGAGTTGGGTTTCATACCCCTGCTCATCAAGCAAAAGTATGGCGACCATAACCGCAGTTTTGCGGTTAAGATGAGCAAACGGTTTAAGTTGGTTAAGCATATAGGAGATGTGTGCCACACGCCGTTCATGTCCCGCATCTGCCAGTTGCTGATATTGCTTATGTATAAGTGCTAAATTATGTGGACGTACTAGCAAAAATTTTTGTCCAAAAGTCTCACAAAGTACAAAGTTAATAACACACAAATAGCGTGATTGGAGAATATCAGTCATCAATCTTATTAATTTCATCGCGGTGCTTTTCTAGCGCCCGCATGATTTTTGTGACTGATTTATAGTCTTCTAAATATTGTAGTGATCGTATACGTATTGATCCGTCGCTATCCAAGCTAACCGTGACTTTGTCGCCATAACGAAGTCCTGCCTGCTCAAGTAGGTTTTGGCTGAGCGTTACCCCGTTCGAACTGCCAATACGTATAATTTTTTGAGCCATTTCTTCCATTATAACAAAAATATCCCTACGCAAATTTAAAAGGCAGGCAATCTTGGCTGCCTGCCTCAGTAACAAAATGTAAAAATTAACTATTCTTTATCGGTAGTCTCAGGTGCGTCTTCAGCTGCGTCTGTTGTCTTTGCTTCATCCACTGTGGGCTCTTCAACTTTTTCGGCAACCTCTACAGGTGCTTCGTCTACAGTTACATCGTTAACGCTGTTGCGATCAAAGTCTACGGCTTCTAGGCGAGCAGACTTACCAGAGCGATTTCGCATATAGGTTAAGTAGTTTCTGTTCACGCTCGAACGCTTCATGACATCTACTTTCTCAACGAGTGGAGAATGTAGCAAGAATGTCTTCTCGACTCCAATGCCAGAAGCAATACGGCGTACTGTAATTGCATTTAAAACTGAATTGTGGCGTTTGGTGCGGATAACAAGGCCTTCGAAGATTTGAACGCGCTCTTTTGAACCTTCTTTGATTTTTTGGTGCACACGAACAGTGTCACCTGATCGTACTGAGACGACTTTTGGCTTCTTCATGTTCGCTTCGATTTGCTGAATAAGTGATTGCATAACGAGAGTGAGCGTACCATAGAATTGTAGCCGTGTAAAGAGTTAATGAGCGCTTTAAGACGACAATCATTGGGAAATAAGTTCATGCATTGTGGCTGATGCCCAAATTGCCATTCCGGCATGGCGACGAACATGCTTTTGGCTATATACTTAACTCATAACGAAGCATGAAATGAAAGGGTCACTACTATGCGAGAAGTGTTGCTCCGCAAAATCCGATTATCACACTATTTCTTCTTGGCGCTCGTAATGTATGGACTGGCGGTGCTTGCACTTCCAGAGTACAAGCTTGAAAGCGGCGCGCTTACTCTCTTTTCTGTGAATTCGTTTTTATATGGGTTTTACATCGCACCAATTCTTTCTGCACAAAAAGCCAGAATCGAAGAACTGCACAGAATTGTTCGCGCAGAAGCTAATGCGATTTTTGCGATGGTCCTACATACAAAACCGCTCGGCCAAGAGACGCGGAATAAACTGCAAGACATGTTTCGCACATATATTGAAGCAAGCCTGGCAGAGCGTGCCTCTGCCGAGGGTGAAGAGGAATATGAAAAAATCATTTCATTCTGCCTAAATTATAAAGGTAAAGATAAGGATCAGATTCTGAAGCTACTCGACAGTTTAGTCGCTAATCAGCTGAACCGAACCAACCTGTCTATGCAGATAAATAATAGGGTGTTTAGTAACGAGTGGATGATCATGATGCTACTGTTTAGCATTACAGTTTCCTTCATCATGCTTATGGACGTTGGCGACGGATATGCATACGCCTTTCTTGCTGCCTTCTTATGCACTGGGCTTACCATGCTAATAATCATCCTCGCTAAGATGTCTACGCTGACTCATAAAAAAGCTAGGCAAATTTGGGATCCATTTACCAAGTTACTGGACAGTAATTTTTATAGACTCGATTAGTTAAAGGTAGGTCGAATAGGGCTAATTGCTAACCTACAACCCTAAAGACTTCATCCAATGAGGTTTCGCCCTCAATCGCCTTAAAGAGTGCGTCCTGTGTGAGGGTGCGCATGCCATCATTTAAGGCTTGTTTTCGTATCTCCATTGTGTCGAGATGTTCCGAACTCTTGTGGATCATGCTTTCGATCTTCTCGGATATTTTTAGAATTTCTACAACGGCGGTTTGCCCAACGTATCCAAATGGGGCTTTCTCGCTTCTGCCTGGCTTGTAGAATGTTACCTGGCTTAGATCGGGCCGTTGGTTTTCTGGCAATGAATCTATCTCCGCATGCACAGCTTGCATCATGGCTTCGTCAGGCTGATAAGCTTGCTTGGACTCGGGATCAAGCACACGCACCAGTCGCTGTGCAATCACAAGGCGTATGGCAGAAGTCAGCAAAGGGTTGTCGCCCAAAAAGTCATACAGACGGCTAAGTGCAGCTGCCGTGTCATTAGCGTGAAAGGTCGACAGCACTAGGTGACCACTGAGCGCTGCCTGAAGTGCCGTGCGCGCACTGTCGGCGTCTCGAATTTCGCCAACCATAATCACATCAGGATCAAGTCGCAAGACTGCTCTGAGCTTTTCGGAGAACGAATCCTTTTGATCAGTATTGACCGGTATTTGCACTACGCCAGGAAAGTTATACTCAACAGGATCTTCAAGTGTGATTATTTTGCGTTCTGGCGAGTTAAGCTGATTCAAAACCGAATACAGAGTCGTGGTTTTACCAGAACCAGTAGGACCGACCGACATGACCATACCGCGTGGGTGCGCAATGACTTCATCGATAAGCCCCTTCTCTTCTTCGCTCAAACCTAAATGTGTGAGCTTAAAGAGATCACGATTCATAGTAAAGAGCCTGATCACCGCATCTTGGCCAAAGCTCGTTGGAACAGTTTCAATACGCATGTTGATCACTGCTATCAGGTTTTTGTCGTCATCAAGCAACTTGTGATTCATATGGCCTGTTTGTGTATCTGGAGAGCTCGTCGAGATGTTAGCGTGAATAGCAATCGTTGAACTAAGCTGGCGATATTTGTCGTTGCTGATGTAGGCAATAATGTGGAGGACACCGTCGACACGGAAGCGCACCCGCACGTTCTCCTCTTGCGTTTCTAGGTGAATATCCGAAGCAGAGAGGTTATTTGCTTGACGAATGAGGTAGTTAAAAATGTCATCAGAACGTACTTCTTCGAGCTTCTTAGATACCTCGGCAACTGCGTCGGTATTATCTTTATCATCAATAACGATGTCGCCGTATTCAATTTTCTTTGGCGGATCGTACTCATACATAAACTCTTTAAAGCCACTCTCAGAAATCAGCACAAAGGAGACACGAAAGTCTTTGAATCTATTCCGCAACTCGGACAAGACATGCTGGGGTGTTTCCGAAGTAATACCGAAAATCATCTGACCCTTTTCTTGCGTCAGAACAATCGCATGCATTACATACATCTCGTCGTTGGTGAGAATGCCCCTAAACAGTGGGCGGCGTACTAATTTGCGCGTATCAAAATACTTGAGCCGTAGTAAATTAGCTCTTCTACGTGAGTGGGCTTCGTCGTCAGCTCGAAAATCCTGTACCATACTAAATAAGAATTATCCGTTGTTTCATTGTTATAGTTAAGATAATAGCATTAAAAAGCATAAGCATGGTAGAGATAACTGTCATACTAGACAATCTTAGGAGTAGTTATAATGTTGGCTCAATCGCAAGGAGCTGCGACGCTTTTGGCGTAACGCGCATTATCGCCCACGGCATCACCCCCTACCCCCACCTTGACGACGACGATCGCCTGCCACATGTGTACGACAAGGTAACACGCCGTATTCACAAGACCGCCCTGGGAGCCGAACGCCTTATCACCCTCCATACCAACGCCCTCGAAGAACTTATGGGTACTGTGGCCGATATACCCATCATATGCCTTGAGCAGCACCCTTCCAGTGTTTCTGTAGAACAATTCATCGCTCCCCCCAAGCTAGCTTTGGTGGTTGGCAATGAGGTTGATGGTGTCACCGATGCGTTACTGGAGCACGCTCATCAGATTGTTGAGATTCCAATGCTCGGCAAGAAAGAGTCACTAAATGTGGCCGTTTCTGCAGCCATCACGCTCTATGCAATACGCTATCCATCTGCGCCTTAGGCAGACAGGTGTAGTGAAATTAACATATTTTTTACAAGATAAAAAAATAATGTTTTCCACAGTCATTTGTTTGAAGGCTTGTCTACAATGTTCTATATTTAAAGTACTAAAGGTTCAACCTGCAGTTTGTTTTAATAGTGTTAAAAGCCACAATCAAAATGAGCAGCAAGTTAAACAGGTGTGGGAGAACATCAAATTATTAAATCGGTGCAGATACCAGCACATTGGCTGCAGCTAGTCATTGAATAGCTACATAAAATCATCTGCACAGAAAAAGGAGGGTACATGGCTCAGTTGCGTAAAAATTACGCACCGCTAGCTCAAACGGGCAAACGAGCACTATTGATTGTGTCTGTTTTGCTTATGAACCTCGTTGTTTCCAACTTCACAGCCGCAGGTGTGTTTGCTCAATCAAACGCATCCGCAGAGACCGAAGATGGCAGTATTAAGCTTGAAGCGACGGTGCTTAACAACGACGAGAAGTATAACCACGACGCCGATATAGACGTCGAGGTTGAAAAAGATATGGATCATGATGAAGATTCTAAGGACGCCAATACAGACGCGCTCATAATGATCGATGATGAATCGGCCGCAGGCCTAGATCCAGAATGGGATGATTCATACATTTTAATGAACGAGGTGTCTGACGAAGAGGACAACCATGTTATTGCAGCGCAAGCAGACATGGACCTTGACATCGATATGGGCTGTTGGATGCAGACAGGCTTGCACGAATATTCGTTTACTGTCGAAATTGACTCTGATGAGGCAGTGACCTTAGACGGTGACATGCAGCAGACTCAGCCAGAGAAATACGCAGCACTATTGCCAACCAAACTCAAGCAAGGCGAGCATACATATACGGTCAAACATTGGGATGGTCATGAGTTTGAATGGACGATCTTTGATGAAGAGCTGACAGTAGACCGTGATGGCAAGGAATGCGAGCAATCGACCGTGTTGGATGTCGTAAATGATAGCAAGGCGCACCATATGCTCCAGGGTGTACTCGAAGACCTTTCTGACGACCCAACAGTGTGTCCTGCGGTAACCAAAGCTCTCTCAGCAGAATGGGGCGATGAGTATACGTTCTTTGCACCGAGCGACACAGCGCTTGAGAGTCTGGTCACGTTCCCAGGTAAACTTGAAGACGAAATTGACCAGTTGATGTCGCACCCCGATGAAATGTGCGCCCTAATAAGCTCACACATCGTTAAAGGCAATTACAACTCATCAACTATTAAAAATAGTCCCATGAACGTGCAAGCAATCGACAATGATATTGATGGCTTAAAGCTCGAGAAGCGTGGCACTAAACTTTTTGTTAATAATGTTCCGGTTACATTTTCTTCAGATGAGGCAAGCTTGGGTACCGTACACAGTATTGATCACGTACTGTTGCCGCAATCTGTCGCTACCATTAAACCAGTTCATACAAACAAAACTTCGCCTGGCCTCAGTGGTACAGTGGACATCACTTCCGGTACAGCCTGCGTAACAGTTCGTATTGATGGAGTTACCTATGACGCTGCAGTGAATGGCAGCCAGTGGTCAATCAAGCCTGGTGTAATACGCGTCAACCCAACCAAGACAGACACGCTCTTCGACGTCATTGCTCGCAAAGCTGCGCACGGAACGTGTGATGAGCCAACAATGGATGCGCACGACGACATGAAGGATAACAAGACTCACATGCACGCTGCGTCACAGATGGGCGAGTTGCTCGGTCTAACTATGCGCAAGAATATTCTAAGCTTTGCAAAACCAGCTCCTGAAAAACCACAAGTTCTAGGCACAACCGACGACAAGACCGATGACACGCAAAAGCCACTCACGAATCCTGCAAATGGTTGTGGCAAGGGCGTATGTGGCGGTATTGCCGCGGGCGACCCGAACTATACGGACTCTGATGGAGACGGTGTAGTTGACGCAATCGACTCTGCGCCAAACGACCCAAGCATCTCAGAGCCAGACACAGACGGTGATGGCGTGGTTGATTCGCTAGATCCAGACCCAGATGATCCGAACGTTACTGGCGAGGACGACGAACAGCCTGCGGCAGAAGAAAACAATGATCAGGCAACCAACGAAAATGAATCCTCAAACAACAATGTGTTTTGGTGGTTCATAGTTGGCGGTGGCATCGCCATAGCAGCCTACATCTTCCGCCAAAGAGGCAACGTAAGCTAAAGTTCCTCTTGCGGTATCAAAAAACCAGCCTTCACCGGCTGGTTTTTTATACTACAGACTGTGTATAAAAATATGCTATAATATATCGGAATCATTCAAAAACAAACATGAAATACATCACTAGCCTCCACAATTTGCTTGTACCGCACAAGCGTAATCACTATAAACCGCTAGCAATTCGACACGCAGGTCTTGCTGTCGCTATAAGTGCTATCGTACTTTCGCAGGGAGTTTTTAATCTCGCATCTGCACATGAATTCAGAGTGCTTGGCTACGCAACCAACGTTGGCAGCGGCGATTTACTCTCTCTTACGAATGCGAATAGAGCAAATAGTGGACTGAAAGCTCTCACGCTCAACAGCACACTTTCGCAAGCCGCCCAAAACAAAGCAAACCACATGATTGCCAACAATTACTGGTCGCACGTTGCTCCTGATGGTACGACACCATGGTATTTCTTTGACCAGGCAGGCTATAGTTACAGTCGTGCCGGCGAAAATCTGGCATATGGCTTTACGACATCTTCGGGCGTCGTTACTGGCTGGATGAATAGCCCATCGCATGCGGCCAATATATTAGACAGCAGCTTTACCGAGGTAGGATTTGGCTATGCCAATGGTGCTGCCTTTCAGGGTGGCGAAAACACTGTAGTCGTGGCTCTGTATGCACAGCCTACGCTAGCTACACCTGCGCCCGTTGCGCAGACCCCTCAACCAACTCCCGTAGCACAGGTACCCGAGCAAGCACCAGTTGTTGCGTCAGCTTCAGAGGAGACCACTCCAGCAGAAACCAAAGTAGTTGAAGATCAAAAACCAGCTGAAAAACCCCAGAAAGAAGCCAACGAAGCGCCCACGGCAAATACAAGCGAAGAAGACACCGCGTCACACCGCTACCTCGCCCGCCTATCAGAAGATGGCACGATTATCGTAACAGGCAGCCCAGCGCCCGCAGAGCCTGGTGACACAATCTCTAATTTTGAAGCGCTCATACATGGCGATGCGCATTGGTCGTTGTATCTTACGATGGGAATTTTATGCACCTTAGGAGCCATCTATATGTTGCGTCACTTACAAATGCTGTATCAGCTTGCTGTGCACGGCGAGCATTACGTCGAGGGCCACCCTATGCTCGAAGCCAGCATGATCTACACCGCTATCTGGCTATTATTAATCGCAGGGTATGGAGCAATACTATGAGCAAACGATCATCTTCAAAATTTAGCAGAATTCACGTGGAGCTTGGCCTGGTGCTCTTGAGCTGGGTTACAATGCTCACTCTAAATAATCTACATCCAAGAATAACCCTATCGATACTTCTGATCAGCATTGGTGCATACATTGCGGCAAACAAGGCGCACTATGTAGCACGTAAACGACAGCTCAGCGCCGTGTACGTTTCCGAATTAGTTTTGGTTGGACTTTTGACTGTAGTCGCAAGTAGTAGTTTGCTATAACATTACCGAATCGTCACGCAAGTTTCAGTTAAGACCAAGCCCAGCTTTTGCGTAAGTTCATCATTCGGGTCTACCCTAAACGGAAGCCGAATTGCACTCTTCTTAGCTTCACCTAGAACCAAAATAGCTTCATTGTTACCGGGATGTTCATTTAGGATACGTTTGATAGCAAGTAGCTGCTCATGATTTTCTGGTGATTTAACATGCATGTATAGTTTTGGCACGTGCTCGACACCATTTGATGTGATTGACGAGTGCCTGCTGGATGAAGACTTTGTAGTGGTTACTTTTGGCGGTTTCTTTGCCTTTCCAGTTGGAGAAAATCCAGAGAGGTCCTGATTAGAAATAGTCTTTGCCTCATCCACAAGGACCTTAATTTCGTCAGTTGCTCGACCTTCGCGGTCTTTGGTATTCACCTTTCCGGTTGCCACGATAACTTTATCGAGCTCCCAGGTCTCTGGTGACTCCGCATAGGCGTTTGGGAACACAATCAGTTCGAGCTCTCCGGATTTATCCTCTATCGTAACGAAGGCCATTTTAGAGCCACTTTTGGTGGTGATCTCGCGCTTGATATTCACTACGCCGCCCACTGTTACCTTTTTATTGTCCATGTCCTTAGTGATCTCGCCTATTGCGACGGCGTTTTCACGCAAGTATTCATCATAACCATCCAGCGGGTGCTTGGATAGGTAAATGCCTAGCAGCTCTCGTTCCCACTGCAGCGCTTCCTTCTCGTCCAGCTCGGGGACATTTTGCTCTAATTGAAGCTGAGCCGCCACGGTCACTTCTGTGGCTTCACCAAACAAATTAAATTGCCCACTCTGCGCTTCCTTTTGGACTTTTGAGCCATAGGCCAAAATTGCATCAAGATTAAATAAAAGACGGTTGCGTTCGTTAAACTGGTCAAATGCGCCTGCCTTGACTAAACTCTCCCAGGCTTTGCGATTCACAACCCTAGTGCTTACTCGCGTTACAAAATCTTCAACACTAGTAAAATGACCTCCCTCTTTTCGAGCGGCCAGAATGGCTTCGACGGCACCCATGCCCACATTCTTTACGGCTTGTAAACCAAACCGGATCTGGCCAGTTTCTTTAACGACACCAAATTCCATAAAAGACTCATTGACGTCCGGTGGCAAGACCTGAATGCCCATGTGCTTACACTCGGTAATTTCAATAGCTAATCGATCTGTATCGTCATAGTCGCTGGTCATGAGCGCTGCCATGAACGCGGCAGGATAGTGCGCCTTAAGGTAGGCTGTCCAGTACGAAATCATGCCATAGCAGGCCGAATGAGACTTGTTGAAGGCATAATCAGCAAACCCTTCAATGTCTTTCCAAATTTTAGCCATCACCGCAGGATCGGCGTCACACGTTTTGACGCCGCCATCTATAAACTCGATCTTCATTTTCTCCATGAGTTCGGTAATCTTCTTACCAATGGCTTTGCGGAGCGTATCTGCCTGGCCGCCTGTAAAGCCACACATATCTTTGGCAATCTGCATGACTTGCTCTTGGTAGACCATTACGCCATAGGTGTTTTCAAGCGCAGCTTGCATCTTGGGATGATCGTACGAGACCTGCTCAAGCCCATTTTTACGCGCAATATACCTATCGGTCAGACCTGCACCAAGTGGACCAGGTCGGTAGAGCGCACCCATAGCAATCACATCGTCAAACACATCCGGTTTCAGGGCCTTAAGATAGCGTTTCATACCACCAGACTCAAATTGGAATACACCGGTTGTTTCGCCTCGACCTAGTAGTTCGTAGGTTTTGAGGTCATCAGTTGGCAGAGTTTGGACATCGATATCCTCACCATACACTTTTTTGATGATACGCAGGGTATTCTTAACAATTGTTAAGTTGCTAAGGCCCAAAAAGTCCATTTTAAGCAGGCCTAGGTTTTCCACCGGGCCCATTGGATATTGTGTTGCCACCACACCCTTCTGCGCCATTTCAAGTGGCGCGAACTTCACGATTTCATCGGGTGCAATCACCACACCAGCCGCATGAATGCCATGTGAGCGAATTGTGCCTTCAAGCTTGGTTGCTAGGTCAAATACCTGGCGAGCTTGCTGGTTGGTTTCGTTTTCGTGCTTGAGCTCCTGGTTTTCCTCCAGCGATACTTTAAGCGGAATATGTCTGCCCTGAATGGGTGGAGGCACCATTTTAGCAAGCCGATCAGCCTCGGCATACGGAACCTGCAACACGCGAGCTACATCGCGAATTGCGTTGCGCGCCGCCATCTTACCAAATGTGACAATGTGTGCCACACGGTCTTGGCCGTACTTGTGCACGCAGTATTCAATGACTTCATCGCGGCGATTGTCCTGGATGTCGATATCGATATCAGGCATCGAGATACGATCAGGGTTGAGGAAGCGCTCAAACAGGAGGTCGAA
>CAZHXE010000039.1:0-10527 GCA_964536005.1 uncultured Candidatus Saccharibacteria bacterium | reverse complement strand
ATTAAAGGCGAACCAATTGTTGGACCAAAAGTTCCTGAGTCGATCAACGTGTTGGTAAAAGAGCTACAAGGCCTTGGTCTTAAAGTTGATCTTATCAATCAGTCAACTCAGACTGAGTTCGATGCAGAGTCCTTGCTTGAAGAAACCGTTAAGTTTGAATCGAATGCACAGCCAACTGTAGAGATTCCACAAGATATTGCCGACACAGTAGATGTAACAGAAGACGCAGCTGGCGACGAGTACCAAATCCTAGAAGGTGAAGATGCTCTTGTCATGGAAGATACTGCGCTTGAGGAAGATCTCGTCTTAGAAAATCTTGATGAAGGAAAGGAGGCTGACAATGCCTAGATATAATTACGGAACTGACATTGCAGATTTCGATGCTGTTCGTCTAACGATTGCATCGCCAGCCGATATCCTAGAGTGGTCGCACGGCGAAGTTCTCAAGCCGGAGACCATCAACTATCGAACGCAAAAGCCTGAGCGTGATGGCCTTTTCTGCGAAAAAATCTTTGGACCCGTTAAAGACATTAACCCGCATGATGCAAAGTACAAAGGTATGCGATCGCGCGAGATGGCAGTAGACAAAAAAGGCGAAATCGTCACCAAGTCAATTGTTCGACGTGAACGCATGGGGCACATCCAGCTAGCTGCTCCAGTGACGCACATTTGGTTCCTGCGCGGTACTCCAAGCGCAATTGGATTAATGCTTGGTATGACTGTCAAGAATCTTGAGCGTGTCGCTTACTTCGCAAGTTACATAGTTACATCTGCAGACACAGAAAAGCGCGACCAGTACAAAGCCGACGCCGAAGCCGTTCACCAAGCAGAAACTACCGCCATCAAGGCACGTTTTGAGGAAGCTGCTAAGGCCGAAGATGCCGATGTGCGTAAACTTGCCGAGGAGCAGACCAAGGAAATCGCCGAAGCCGATGAGCGTTTGAACGAAAAGCTCGACCAACTTACCAAGCTCGAGCGACTTTCGCTCATGAGCGAAACAGAATACCGCGCATTACCTGATGAGTACAAAGCGCTCATTACTGTGGGCATGGGTGGACAGGCTCTGAAAGAGCTGCTTGATGAAATTGACCTCGCTAAGCTGATCGGCGATCTAAGCGAAGATGCCGAAAAGTCTAAAGGCCAACGCAAGAAAAAGCTAATGAAGCGCCTAAAGATGCTCGAGGGCATGCAACATGCGGGCATTAGCCCAGAATCGATGATGCTGAGTGTGCTTCCTGTAATCCCTCCAGACTTGCGCCCAATGGTGCAGCTTACTGGCGGCCGCTTTGCTACTTCAGACCTGAACGATCTGTATCGTCGTGTCATCAACCGTAATAACCGTCTTAAGAAGCTTATTGATCTAAACGCCCCAGAGGTTATCCGCCGTAACGAGCAACGCATGCTTCAAGAAGCGGTTGATGCCTTGATCGACAACAACAATGCACGCTCTGGTCGTGCAGTCAGTTCAACTGGTGGCCGTCGCCGCCTTAAGTCACTGAGCGACATGCTCAAAGGTAAGCAAGGCCGTTTCCGTCAGAACTTGCTTGGTAAGCGTGTTGACTACTCAGGACGTAGTGTTATCGTGGCTGGTCCTGAACTCACTATTAATGAGTGTGGCCTACCGAAGATGATGGCGCTCGAACTCTTCAAGCCATTTGTTATCGGTAATCTGATCGCAAATGAATTTGCACACAACATTAAAAGTGCTACTCGCATGATTGAGGCTGGCGAAATACCTGTATGGGACGCTCTAGACGAAGTAATTAAGGGCAAATACGTACTCCTTAACCGTGCGCCGACACTTCACCGACTAGGTATCCAAGCCTTTATGCCTCGCCTAATTGAAGGCAAGGCTATCCAGCTGCACCCGTTGGTATGTAAGGGCTTTAACGCTGACTTTGATGGTGACCAAATGGCTGTTCACTTGCCATTGTCTGTACGTGCTCAGCAAGAAGCACGCGAAATTATGGCTGCAAACAAGAACTTGCTGAAGCCTGCCGATGGTAGCCCAATCTTGCACGTTGACCAAGATATCGTACTAGGTTGTTACTACCTAACCTACGAAAAGAAGGACGTCAGCAACCAGGCTCCAATCGCTTTCAGCGACCTAAACGAAGCATTGATGGCATTTGATGCCGACAAGATCAAGTTGCAATCACGGGTCATCGTGCATGCCAAAGGCGAAAAGCGTTCTACAACGCTTGGACGAATCCTATTTAATGAAGTTTTTCCAGATGATTTCCCGTTCCGCGATGAAGCGATGACAAAGAAGCGTCTTGGTCGTGTGCTCGCAGACGTTTACGCCCAATACGGACAAGAACAAACTGCCTTAATCTCAGACAAATTGAAAGATCTAGGCTTCGAATACGCAACTATGTCAGGCCTTTCAACCGGAATGGATGAATTCGTTGACCTCAAGGGTATCGACACTATGCTCGAAGAGGGTGAAGTGCAGGCTGCAGAAATTTCGTCGCAGTACGAACAAGGCCTCATTACAAACGAAGAGCGCTATCGTCTGACAGTTGGCGCATGGATGGCAGTGAACAAGAAGATCCTTGCAGCACTTGAAGAACAGTTCTCCCAAGAAGACTCAGCGACCTCAATTACCGTTAACTCTGGTGCCCGCGCTAACATTGGTGTCGTCAACCAGATTACTGGTTCAATGGGTATTACAACTGATGCAGTTGGTCGTGCGATTGAGCTGCCAATTAAGTCAAACTATAAGTCTGGCTTTACGCCGCTTGAGTACTTCACCTCAACCAAGGGTGCCCGAAAAGGTATGATCGATACTGCCCTTAAGACCGCAGACTCGGGTTACTTGACTCGACGACTTGTGGATGTTTCTCAGGACGTATTCACGGTTGACGACGACTCAGAAGACCCAGGTTTCGAAATCTTTAAGACCGAAACTGCTGAAATCGGCCTAAACTTTGCAGAACGAATTACAGGACGAGTGGCTGCTGAAGACGTAAAAGTAGCTTCAAAGACTGTGATCAAAAAGGGCGAGCTCGTAAATGCTATGGTCGCAGAGCAGGTCGCTAATGCCGACGATGTTGAATCCGTTAAGATAATGAGCATTCTTACTTGCGCTAATCTACGTGGCGTATCAACGCGTTCATATGGCGCAGACCTTTCAACCGGTCAATTAGTAAAGCCATATACTCCAGTTGGCGTCATTGCAGCACAGTCTATTGGTGAACCAGGAACACAGCTAACCCTTCGAACTTTCCACTCTGGTGGTGTTGCGGGTGACGACATTACGCAAGGTCTGCCACGTGTTGAGGAGCTCTTTGAAGTACGTACACCTAAGGGACAGGCATTCTTAAGTGAAACCGACGGAACAGTAAACGTATGGGAAGATGGCGACAACTATGTCGTACAGGTAACAGGTGACTCAAACCGAACCAAAAACATTAAGTTGAGCGCAGAGCAAACTGTACGAGTTAAGGCGGGTCAGGAAGTAGCCGCCGGTGACGTTATTGCATCAATCGGTAACGAAGACAAAAGCCCTATCACAGCGCCATTCGCTGGTGTCGTAGAAATAGGTGAAGGCGAAATCTTTGTCGCACCTGTTGATAACCCAATTAAGCGCTACGAAATCCCAGGCAACAAGACTTTGTCGGTTGTCGACGGCGATGTAGTAGCAAAGGGTGACCGCCTATCTTCAGGCTCTATCAACCTGCATGAGCTCATGTCACTTAAGGGTGTAGAAGCTACGCAGCGCTACATCATGAACGAAATTCTACACATCTTCGCCTCACAAGGTCAGACCATTTCCGACAAGCACCTTGAAGTGGTTGTGCGTCAGATGTTCTCTCGTGTTCAAATCGAAGAGCCAGGTGATAGCACTTTTGTAACAGGTGATGTTGTTTCTAAGGCTGCAGTAGTTGAAGCAAATCAGACACTCACCTCTGCTGGTAAGGAGCCTACTGTCTACAATCAGTTGTTGCTTGGCATCACTAAAGTATCTACATGGTCGGATAGCTTCCTGTCGGCAGCATCGTTTCAAGATACAACTCGTGTGCTCATCAATGCTGCTACTAGTGGAAAAGTCGACAAACTGTACGGTCTTAAAGAGAATGTTATTTTGGGCCGTATGATCCCTGTCGGTACTGGCGCGCGTATTGATACAACTGAATCAGCCATAACAGAGGTTGACGAATAATGTCTAAACTGTTAAAGTCATATCGATCAAGGAGTGAACTTGTGGGGCCTATTGTTGGTGGCCCTGCTCGTGTCGCTCTCAATACGAATAACGGAGCAATGAATGCCAACAATTAACCAATTAATCCGCAAGCCACGAACTGTTGCAAAGAAAAAGTCAGTTGCACCAGCGTTGCACCGCGTACAAAATACGCTTAAAAATCGCTCGTACGACAAGGCTGCGCCTTTACGCCGTGGGGTTTGTGTCAAAGTAACTACCAAAACTCCTCGTAAGCCAAACTCAGCGCTTCGTAAAGTAGCACGCGTTCGTTTGACGAATGGCTACGAAGTTTGGGCATACATTGGTGGCGAAGGTCACAACTTGCAAGAACATGCAGTCGTACTAATTCGCGGCGGACGTGTTCCTGACCTTCCTGGTGTTCGTTACCACATTGTGCGCGGAACCCTAGACCTCCAGGGCGTGAGTGGCCGCAAGCAGCGCCGCTCCAAGTATGGTGCTAAGAAGGAAAGTAAGTAATGCCACGTAAGACTACTAAATCACTCCAAAGAAACATCGCTCCTGATCGTCAGTACAACTCAGTATTGGTACAGAAGCTTATTAATCGCCTCATGCAAGATGGCAAGAAGCAACTTGCTGAGCGACTTGTGTATAGCGGTATGGAGCTTGCTGCTAAGAAGCTTAACAGTAACGATCCACTTGCAGTTCTTGAACAGGCATTTAAAAATGTTAATCCTAACCTAGAAGTTAAGTCCCGTCGCGTTGGCGGTGCAAACTATCAGATTCCATTTGAGGTGCGTGGCTCACGTCAAACACACCTCTCAATGATGTGGTTTGCCGCTGCGTCTCGTGCTCGTCGCAAGAGCATGGGCAAGGCTTTTGATGAGGCTTTAGCAGCCGAAATCGTTGATGCTTACAACAATACTGGCGCTGCAGTGAAGAAAAAAGAAGACACGCACAAGATGGCCGATGCCAACCGTGCCTTCGCACACTTCGCGCGCTTCTAACACACAACTGACGCATGACGCGGTATATAAACATAGCCGCTTGTGTTGTGAGGTTAGTACGTATCTAGTACAATAAGACTAAGTTGCACGAAACTGGTTGTTTTAAGTTTGGAAAAAATTACTAAATATTAATGTAAGGATGTATCATGGCTGACACCCAAAAATATCCACTCGAAAGAGTGCGAAACATCGGCATCATTGCCCATATTGATGCTGGCAAGACTACAACAACAGAAGGTATCCTGTACCGTACAGGTATAAAACATAAAATTGGCGCCGTTCATGAAGGCGACACCACCATGGACTGGATGGTTCAAGAGCGTGAACGTGGTATTACCATTACCTCTGCTGCAACAACCTGTTTTTGGCATGACCATCGCATCAACATTATTGATACGCCAGGACACATCGATTTCACTGTTGAAGTAGAGCGCTCCCTCCGTGTGCTTGATGGCGCAGTGACTGTTTTTGACGGTAAAATGGGCGTCGAATCACAATCAGAGACCGTTTGGCGTCAGGCAGACAAGTATAGCGTGCCGCGCGTTTGCTTTATCAACAAAATCAACCAAACCGGTGGTGATTTCTACAAGTCAATCGAGACCATTCATGAACGTCTCACTAAAAAAGCGTTGCCAATACACTTGCCAATTGGCTTTGAGCAGTCGATCAACGGTATTGTCGACCTAGTAGCCATGAAGGCTTACATCTACAAAGAGTTTGCGGACAAAGAGCTTACCGAATCCGAAATTCCTGCCGACATGGCCGAAAAGGCTAAGAATGCTCGCTCGTTGCTCATGGAAGCGGCAGTTGAACACGACGATGAACTCATGATGAAATTCCTAGAGGAGGGCGAAGAAGCAATTTCTGAAGCTGAGCTCAAATCTGCAATCCGAAAAGCTGTGTTGTCTGGCGAATTCTTCCCGGTTACTGGTGGTGATGGTCGCGGAGTGATCGTAGAGAAAGTGCTGGATCTAGTTACAGATTACCTGCCAAGCCCACTTGATCGTGGTTCTAGCTGGGGTAACGATCCTAAGACCGATGAAAAGCTCGAGCGAAAGCCAGATGACAACGAGCCAATGGCTGCGCTTGCTTTCAAGATTGCAACTGATCCTTTCGTAGGTAAACTGGCATTTATCCGTGTTTATTCAGGCACTATCAAGGCTGGATCATACGTTCTAAACTCCTCAACGGGCGAGAAAGAACGCGTTGGACGTTTGCTACGTATGCATGCCAATGATCGTGAAGAAGTCGAGGAAGTAACTGCAGGTGAAATTGCAGCAATCGTTGGGCTTAAAGGTACGACCACAGGTAACACGCTCTGTGATCTCGCCAAGCCAATTGTGCTTGAAAGCATTGTGTTCCCTGAACCACCTGTATCTATTGCTATTGAACCGAATACAAAAGCTGACCAAGAAAAAATGTCGACCGCTCTGCAGCGTTTAGCTGAAGAAGATCCAACATTCCGTGTAAACGTTGACGATGAAACTGGCCAGACCATTATCTCTGGTATGGGTGAGTTGCACCTCGAGATTCTCGTTGATCGTATGAAGCGCGAATTTAATGTTGAAGCAACTGTAGGTCAACCACAAGTTGCGTATCGCGAGACAATCCGTAAAGAGGGTGTTGAAGCGGAAGGCAAGTATATCAAGCAATCTGGTGGTCGTGGTCAATATGGTCACGTTTGGATACGCCTGTCACCTAATGAACAGGGCAAGGGCTTCCAGTTCGTTGACTCAATCAAGGGCGGTGTTGTGCCGCGCGAGTACATCAAGCCTTCTCAGGCTGGTATAGAAGAAGCAATGTCTAATGGCGTCGTAGCAGGTTACCCGGTTGTAGATGTAATCGCAGAATTATACGATGGCTCATACCACGAAGTTGACTCGTCTGAAGTCGCCTTTAAGGTTGCTGCATCGATGGCATTCCGAGACGCATTTAAGAAAGCAAATCCTGTACTGCTTGAGCCGGTCATGAAACTAGAAGTTGTTACCCCTGAAGAGTACATGGGTGATGTAATTGGTGATCTTAACTCAAAGCGTGGTCGTATCGAGACCATGGAAGATCGTTCGAACGCTAAGGTAATTACTGCCTTCGTACCACTCGCAGAAATGTTTGGCTATACTACCGACCTACGTTCAAACACTAAGGGTCGCGCTAGCTCATCAATGGAGCTTGACCACTACGGTGAAGTCCCAGGCAACGTTGCTGAAGCCATCATCGCAAAGAACTCGTAATTCATCTGCACTTGCATCATTCCCAGCATCCGAGTGCATAAAGCTTGCTGAGTAAAACGCTTGTTTCCCAGGTGGCAATAACGGAGTAAAAACACTTTACATCCATCTGTTATTTGCCTATACTACCTGGGTAACTCGCGTGAGGGTTTGCTTGGTTATGCATATGGATCGCGGTAAAACTAATCATTTATAAACAAGGAGCTAATACTCATGGCAGACTTCGACAGAAGTAAACCACATGTAAACGTTGGTACGATGGGTCACGTCGACCACGGTAAAACGACACTCACAGCAGCTATCACAGCTACTCTTGCAGTACGTTTGCCAAGTGACATTAACAAGAAAGTTAACTACGAAGAAATCGACAACGCCCCTGAAGAGCGTGAGCGCGGTATTACCATCGCTACCTCTCACCAGGAGTATGAGTCTGAACTGCGTCACTACGCACACGTCGATATGCCTGGTCACGCTGACTATGTTAAGAACATGATCACCGGTGCGGCTCAGGTTGATGGTGCTGTTCTTGTCGTTTCTGCAGCTGATGGCCCTATGCCACAAACTCGTGAGCACGTACTGCTTGCTCGTCAAGTGGGCGTACCAAAGATTGTTGTCTTCCTTAACAAAATGGACATGGCAGACGCTGACCTTGTAGAACTCGTTGAGATGGAAGTTCGTGAACTTCTAACTAAGTACGAATTTGACGGTGACAACACTCCTGTCATCAAGGGATCTGCTCTTAAGGCGCTTGAAGGCGACGAAAAAGAGATGGACAACATCATGGAGCTCGTGAAAGCTATTGATGAGTTCATCCCAGAGCCAAAGCGTGATCTTGATAAAGATTTCCTTATGCCAATTGAGGACGTATTCTCTATCAAAGGTCGTGGAACTGTTGCAACTGGTCGTATTGAGCAGGGTATTGTAAAGATCAACGACGAAGTTGAAATTGTTGGTATCCGCAACACCTCTAAGTCAGTCGTAACGGGTGTCGAAATGTTCAAGAAGAACTTGAATCAGGGACAAGCAGGCGATAACGTAGGTATCTTGCTACGCGGTATTGAGCGCGAAGATATCGAGCGCGGACAGGTGCTTGCAAAGCCAGGAACTATCACTCCTCACACTGAATTTGATGCAGAAGTGTATATTCTTACAAAAGAAGAAGGTGGACGTCACACTCCTTTCTTCAAGGGCTACAAGCCTCAGTTCTACTTCCGCACAACAGATGTGACTGGTGAAGTTGAGCTTCCTGCTGACAAAGAGATGGTTATGCCAGGTGACACTTTGACCTTCAAAGTAACCTTGCTTCAGCCAATCGCTATGGACGAAGGTTTGCGTTTTGCAATCCGCGAAGGTGGCCGCACCGTTGGTGCTGGCGTTGTTACTAAGATCAATAAGTAATAACTCTCTTCGATTAGTGCTCCTCTGAGCATTACTAAAACAGACTTAATGGCCTAGGCCGGAGAGTCTGTTTTGTTTTGGTGTCGCAAAGACGCCGGTGCTAAATGTGCGTTGCCAAGTTGAGCTAAAATGATATAATAATTGTTATATATTAATCGAGTAGACTAAAAGTCATGTTTTGCGTCGATGCATATTTGCCGCGCTGGACAAGATGTTACTACTTAAAAATGCAAGAGGAGTTCCTAAATGTCAGATGACAAAAAAGCTGTTCGTGCCGCCGCACCAGCTGCCGATACAAAGCAACGTATTCGTATTCGCCTCAAAGCTTACGATCACAAAGTAATTGACCAAAGCGCAAAGCAAATCATTGATACTGCCTTGCGTACTGGTGCAAAGATATCAGGCCCTATTCCTTTGCCTACGCGTCGTTCTACTTACACTGTAGTAAAGAGTCCTCATGTGTATAAAAAAGGTGGTGAGGCCTTCGAGATGCGTGTTCACAAGCGCCTTATTGATATTTCTGAGCCAACCCCTAAGACAATAGATAGTCTCATGAATCTGTCGTTGCCGGCCGGTTGTGACGCAGAAATCAAAATGTAGTTCTATTATTTAGCAGAATATTAAAATCCCCGTGTGATGCGGGGATTTTAATTTGCATATGCTTGCATTTATTTCACTAGAACGCTTAAATCTCATTATGTCAAATACCGATGATGATCAAAGAAGAGCAGTACTGAATGCTTTATCAGAAGCACAACGGCGGCCTGTCGATAAGGACAAGCTTATTCAGGGTTTTGCTCAGCAGTATCACATTGATGCACAGTACAAGCTGCGCATGAGGCAAGGGCTCAATGTATACCTTGAGTCGATCGAGACCATGCTCGACTACGTCGACGCGCTTAGAACCGCTAAGCGACGTAAAGATGCTGACGAGGCGTTAGCTATTCTGGATCAATTCATCGGCAACTACAAAGAACTAAACGACGCACTTACTAACGCAGAAAGCAGCAATAAATAATGCCATCATCTATAAAAGAGATTGAAAAAAGACGCGCATTTATCCGAGCCGAGCTTGCTAGCGGTGAAGAAAAGCTCGATGAAGCAGCCGTTAGCCCAGCAAAGGACTTTCTTGTTCGGCAAGAAGGTGATACGCGCCAAAAAATTGCTACTTGGTTTGTATTGGGGTATTTCGGGATATTTTTACTCATTTTAATAGGGGCGCCTGCTTACAATAGTTTTACTTTAGCTGAACCTCCGGCCATCGACCTAGAGGGACTTTTGCAAATCTTTGGAGGCTTAATAGGAACAAGTTTAGGCTTCGTGGTAGGCTATTACTTCAAATCTCAGCAGAATTAGACCCCGACATTTGCTATTTGTTATTTTCGCATATGCATTATCTAACTTAAAAATGGTTGACTTTAACAGATAGGCGATGTATGATTGCTCTGTTGATTTTCAAAGCTCTCTTTTTGTGCGCTTGGTAAATCCGCAGGTCTACCTCTATACAACTGCTTGTGTATGTAGATACCACGAATTGACCGCTTTATTTAGTGCAGGTCATTCACGAAATTAAAGGTAAGTTATAACTAAAGATTAAGAGGCGTGCAGGTGAAGGCAATTATTGGTCGCAAAATTGGTATGTCACAACTCATCGATGATGATGGTGTTGTAGTCCCTTTGACAATCGTTCAAGCAGGCCCGTGTACTGTAGTTGACATTAAAACTAAAGAGC